>QZKZ01000108.1 GCA_004796465.1 Desulfovibrio sp. | reverse complement strand
TTCTGGAACAATGCCCAGGACCATCAGCTGGCCTTCCTGCAAAACGGATGTGTCATCGGCCAGACCTGGGACGGCCCCATCCTGACCATGAAGAAGGAAGGCAAGCCCGTGTCCTACATGGCTCCCAAGGAAGGCGCCATGACTTGGGTGGACTCCATGGGCATCGTCAAGAACGCCGAGAACGTGGAGCAGGCCTACGCCTTCATGAACTGGGCCTACACCCCGGAAGCCGGCGCCCTCATGGCCGACTCCACCGGCTACAACAGCGTGGTCATCGGCGCTGCCGACCTGCTGGACGAAGCCACCCGTAAGAACTTCAACGAGGCCTATCCTGAGGACGCCCTGGCCAACCTGTGGTGGTACGTGTCCGAGCCCGAGTGGTTCGTGCCCGCCCGCACCGAGTACCGCGACAAGTTCCAAGCCGCCTAAGACCCTTATCCTCCCCTGGCCAGGGCCCGGTCCTGGCCAGGGGAAATACACTGTTTCCATGGCCTCCGCGTCTTTGACAGCGGAAAATGGAAACTGCTCCCCGCGCAGGAGGAAATCATGGGACAAGATGTGCAACTCAGTAACGTGGGTATGTGTTTCGACGAGTTCTGGGCTGTCAGAAACGTGGACATGCATATTGAGGCAGGCGAATTCTTCAGCTTCCTCGGCCCCTCGGGCTGCGGCAAAACCACCTTGCTCCGGCTGATCTCCGGTTTCCTGGACCCCTCCGAGGGAGTGATCAGCATCAACGGCCAGGACATGCGGGGCATAGGCCCCAACAAGCGGCACACAGCCATGATTTTCCAGAACCTGGCCCTGTTCCCCTTGATGAGCGTGGCCCACAACATCGGCTTTGGCCTGGAGATCAAACGGGTGCCCAAGCTCGAACGAGAAAAGCGAGTGGACGAATTGCTGGAACTCGTTGACCTGCCCGGTGTGGGCGACAAAAAGGTGGAAGACCTTTCAGGCGGGCAAAAGCAGCGTGTGGCCATTGCCCGCGCCCTGGCCGTGGAGCCCTCCGTGCTCATGCTCGACGAGCCGCTGTCCGCTCTGGACCTCAAGCTCAGGCACCACATGCGCGCGGAACTGCGCAAGATCCAGCGCCGCACCAAGGTCACCTTCATCTACATCACCCACGACCAAGGCGAGGCCTTTACCATGTCCGACAGGCTCGCGGTCATGTCCGACGGCAAGATCGAGCAATTGGGCTATCCCGACGCCATTTACAACAACCCGGCCACCCCGTTCGTGGCCTCGTTCGTGGGCGAAACCAACACATTCCATGGCTCCTTGAGCGAGATCAAGGACAGCTCCGCGATCATTGACACGCCCACCGGCCCCCTGCATTGCCGCAATCCCCAGAACCTGGGCCAGGGCACGGACTCCATCGCCTTTGTCCGGCCCGAGACCATCTCCTTCATGAACGGAGCCCAGGCCGACAACTCCTTGCCCTGCACCATCGACACCTGGAGCTTCGAAGGGGCCTTCATCACTATCCAGCTCAAGACCGGGGACGGCAAGCCCCTGACCATGCGCATCAGCAACCGGGGCGCGGACCTCAACCTGGAACCCGGCAAGGACGTGCACGTGGCCTTTAGCGCGGACAATGCCCTGCTGCTGCCCAAGGAAGCCTCCCATGCGTAAGGTCTGGAATCAAGCCAAACACGAATTCGGCCCCATTGGCCTTGCTTACGTACTCATCGCGGTCAGCGTGTGGATGCTGGTCATGGTCGTCGCGCCCCAACTGATCATGCTCGACTTTTCCCTGCACCCCCTGCTTTTCCCGGATGAAATCGGCGGGCCCAAGGATGTCTGGACCCTTCAAAATTACGAGATCCTGTTCAGCAACCGGCTGCACATGATCATCTTTCTCAAGACCATTTGGTCGAGCCTCTTGGTCACCGTATTCGCGCTGGTGATCTGCTATCCCATCTCCTACTACATCGCCAAGGTCGCCCGGGGCGCGTCCGTGGGCTGGCTCATGGTCGGCCTGATTATTCCGTATTGGATCAATGAGCTCCTGCGACTCTTTGCCTGGCAAATCATCCTGGCGGATTCCGGCATTCTCAACCAAGCCATGCTGTGGATCGGGATCATCAGCGAACCCCTGAATTTCCGCGCAGGCAACGGCGCGGTGATCCTGGGCATGGCCTATGCGTATGTCCTGTTCATGGTCTTCCCCCTGTACAACGCCTTGGAAAGCCTGGACAGGAACCAGGTGGACGCTGCCCGCGACCTCGGCGCGTCCTGGTTCAGGATCCACCGCAGGATCGTCATCCCCCATGCCAAACCAGGCATCGCCATCGGCTGCATCATGACCTTCATGCTCGGCGCGGGAACCATCGCCGCACCCCAACTCTTGGGCAGCCCCAGCTCCTTCTGGTTCACCGAACTCATCTACACCAACTTCGAGACCGCCAACTGGAACCTCGGGGCAGCGTACGCCACTATCCTGGCCCTGTTGTGCCTGGTCTTCATGGCCATCATGCTCGCCGTATTCCGGGTCAGCCTCAAGGAGCTCAGCCGATGATTTCCTCTAAAAAAGTTCTTAAAATCATCACAGGATCCTACTTGTTCCTGTTTTTCGGGTACCTGTTCCTGCCCCTGATCTTCATGGGCATCGTGGCTTTCAACTCCAGCAGCCTGCCCCAGGTCTCTCCTTGGGAGGGCTTCACCTGGCATTGGTTCCACGAGCTATCCCAGGATTCCCGGATGTGGGACGCCCTGACCAACAGCTTGATCGTGGGCGTGTCCGTGGTTTGCATTTCCGTGCCCATTGGCCTGGCCGCTGCCCTCTTGCTCACGCGGCTCCAGCTCAAGAGCCGGGACCTGCTCTACGCCTTGTTCGTGTCCCCGATCCTGACCCCGGGCATCATCCTGGGCATCTCCACCTTCCTGTTCTGGGACCGGGCCTTTGCGGTCATGGGCGGCTTGTGGACCGCCATCGTGGCCCAATCCACCTTCATCAGCGCTTACTGCATGCTGCTGATCATGTCCCGCATCCAGCGCTTTGACCGCACCCAGGAAGAAGCGGCCTTTGATTTGGGCGCGTCCCACCAGCAGGTCTTCTTCAAGGTGACTCTGCCCTTTCTCAAACCCGCCCTGTTCTCGTCCGTGGCCCTGGCCTTCATGCAGAGCTTTGAGAACTACAACACCACGCTGTTCGCCATCGGCTTTGAACAGACCCTGCCCATCTACATCGGCACCAAGCTACGCCAGTTCATCAGCCCGGCCATGAACGCCCTGGCCGTGATCTTTATCGTGCTGACCATTCTCGGCGCACTGATCTACGAGTATCGCCGCATGATGGAGCGCCGCAAGGAAGCGGAACGGAAAAAGCAGGCCAAGGCCCTGAAAAAGGCCATGGCTGTCCAGCCCGTTCCTGCCATGCAAGGGGCCTAACCCTTTGCCGCGTATACTTGCCCTTCCCAGGACAAGCCAAGCCTCCCGGAGTAGTTACAGCTCCGGGAGGCCTTTGCTTTTGTTGGAACTTCTCTTTTGCCGCAGTATATTGCGGAGAATACGCAACAAGGATAGGTTGGCCTCGATTGGAACAATATCCCTTCAACACTTGAATATTCTTCTCTGAAAGGAGGCTGGTAATGGATAGCTTGTGGGCGACAATAGAACTCTGGCTGACAACGTATGGTGTGCGTATCCTCATCGCCATAGCTGTACTGGCCGTGGGACGATGGATTGCCAAACGGCTGGTGTCGATGCTGGACAAGGTGTTGGAAAAAAAGGAGATCGACTCCACTGTGCGCAGTTTCGCCAAGAACCTGCTCTACTACACCTTGCTCATGGCCGTGATCGTGGCCGCCCTTAACCAGGCAGGCATCAACGCCACCAGCTTCCTGGCGGTTCTCGGCGCTGCGGGCCTGGCCATCGGCTTGGCGCTCAAGGACTCCTTGGCCAATTTCGCGGCCGGGGTCATGCTCATCATGTACCGCTTCTTCTCAAACGGCGACTATGTGACCATTGCCGGGACCTCGGGCACGGTCAAATCCATCAACATCTTCCACACCGAACTGGCCACCCCGGACAACCAAAAGATCTTCGTGCCCAACGGCAGCATCCTGGGCGACGTGATCGTCAACACCACGGCCAACGACATCCGCCGTGTGGATATGATCGCGGGCATCGGCTACGAGGACGACATTGACAAGGCCAAGGGCGTGCTGGAGGAAATCCTGGCCAATGATCCCCGCGTGCTCAAGGACCCAGCCCCGGCCATCGCTGTCTCGGAATTGGCCGACAGCTCCGTGAACTTCATTGTCCGGCCCTGGACCAAGACCAGCGATTACTGGGGCGTGTATTGGGATGTGACCGAGCTGATCAAGAAGCGCTTTGACCAAGAGAACATTTCCATCCCCTACCCGCAGCAGGATGTGCATATGTACGACCAGTCCAAGGCCAACTAGTTTCACTCCTTCACGGCAATTCACAACAATAGTGGGCGGCTGGAGATTCAGCCGCCCACTATTGTTTCGCCCGGAGGCAAGTAAGACTATGACCCAAAGCTTGGGCTGGGAGAAAAGAGCAGCCTCACCACTGCCTGGCTTCCCACTCCGCTTTCTTGAATCCGATGAACACGAAATCCTTGCCCACGAGCAGCGGCCGCTTCATCAGCATGCCATCGCTTGCCAGCAGGCCAAAGAGCTCTTCCTCACCCATGGCGTCGATTCGCTCCTTGAGACCGAGTTCCTTGTATTTCTTGCCGTTTGTGTTCACGAACGCTTTCTTGTCCTTGCCGGACATCCGTTGCCAGGCAAGCAACTCGTCCTTGGAGGGCGTCTCCTTAAGGATGTGCCTGATCTCAAAATCCACCCCGCGTTCTTCCAGCCAAGCCTTGGCGTTCCGGGATGTGGTTCAACTGGGGTAATGTACGAGAATCATGGTGTGGTTCCTCCTCGGGTTGTGGCTGTCGCCGGTGTTGTTTCGGGGTAGCACAGGCTGGAAGAGCTTGAAAGACGCCATTCCCTTCGCTGTTTTCCCAAAAGCAGAGTTGCATCTTGAAATTCTGGGACCTAGGGTGACCCTGAAAGTTCAATGATAGATTGCTATGAAGGAAGGATGGCATGAATGAATCCTCCAAGGAACACGGTTCGTTCAGTTGGAACGAACTCATCACCACGGACCTGGAGTCAGCCAAGGAGTTTTACGGAGAGCTGCTGGGCTGGACCTTCACCGAGACCAAGACCATATACGGCAATCCCTACCTGGTGGCGCTCAAGGGAGAGACCGTGGTCAGCGGCATGATGCTCAAAAAGGGCAATGTGCCCGACGATGTCGAGCCCTGCTGGGACCCCTACGTCACGGTCAGGGATGTGGATGCGTCCGCCAAGCAGGTTGAGGAGCTTGGCGGAGAAGTTGTTCTTCCACCCACGGAGATTCCCCATGTGGGGCGGTTCTGCGTGATCAGGGACCGGCAGGGGGTGAGTCTGAACCTCATCACCTATTTCGAGAATTCTGAAAAATGATGGGATGTTGCTGTTTCGAGTAAACTCCAGCCACCTGTCCCACTCCCCCTCCTTGCCCCGCATTTACCCGCCAGGAAAAAAAAAGGCCCAGGATCACCTCCTGAGCCCTGAACATGCTGATATAAGGAATTACTATTCGTATGCAGCCCGAACCGCGTCAATTGCGGGCTCGCCAGACACGGTGTTCACGCCTTGCAGCCAGCCCTCGACCGTGTCCAGGTTGGCGGCGATCCAATTGTGAGCCACGGTTTCAGGAGCAATCTCCTCAAAACCGTAATTATGGATCCACAGGCTCTGTATTTCAGACGTCACCACAAAATTCTTCAAAAAGGCGTAGGCCTCGGGATACTGCTCGTTAAAGTCCGAAGAGACCAGGGTTTCCACCGTGGACTCCGTGACCAGGTTCTCGGTGCCTTCAACGCCTTCCAGGAATTTCATGTCGATTTGGATGGTCATCCAGTGGGGCTTCCAGGCGTGAAAGACCACCCAGTCACCGGCCTCGATATGGTCCTCGACCACCGAAAGCATGACCGGCGTGGTGCTGCTGCTCTGGGTCCAGTCTCCCAGGCCCACCACGTCGTTGGCGATCAGGGCTTCCGTGGAGGTGTGCATGCCGCTGCCCACCTCAATGCTCAGGATGGTGTGGTTGAACTTGTCGGCGTGGGCGTCCAGGTCGGCCATGGTCGTGACTCCGGCCTCATAGACATAGGTGGGCACGGCAATGCCGATCAGGGCGTCTTCCAGGTTCACGGCAGCCACTTCAAAGCCGCCCGCTTCCAGAACCGGAGTGTACATGTCGATCTGGGCCGGAAGCCAAGCCGCCACGTAGGCGTCAATGTCGTCGGTGGTGATGCCTTCGTAGATTACTGGCGGGCCAACCTCGAGTTGTACGGTCTCGTAGCCCATGGCCTCGAGGATTTGAGTCGCGACTTCGGTTTTCACGGTAACGCCCGGCCAGGGCGGGACGCCAAAGCGAATGGCGTCGTCAGCAAAGCAAGGGGTGTGCATGAGGCACACGAGCATCAACAGAGCGGGGACCAACAGTACTTTTCGCAAACTACTCTCCTTGTTAAGGTTCCTGAACGCCCGGCCAACGGCAAGACCCAACAGGAGTTTCCTTTGGGACCAGGGCCGGACAGTCGACCCGAACACTTTGATGAATCGGCAAAGGGCGGGGTCAACACTTGCGCATCAACGCGCTGCGTTGTGCGATAAGGTGATGAGCCTAGCAAAGTCCATTGGCGCTGGGATGTCAAGGTCGCGGCGCCAACCGCTTTTTGGGTGTGGCCTGCGCGTTGAAGAAGCGATCTGGCGGGGTTGAAGTATGGCTTTCTTGATGAATCGGTATAAGACTGGTGTGTTTTTCTTTAGTTGGCCAGTCGTTGCAATACACTCTTCACCACAAGCTTATGACCAATTTTCACAGGAATGAAATAAATTTTGCCCCAGATGTTGTTAAAGCGCACAACTGTATTAAGATATATCTCTGTTCCTTGCGTAACTGCCTT
>QZKZ01000232.1 GCA_004796465.1 Desulfovibrio sp. | reverse complement strand
ATGGTTTTGCTAAGTACCTTGATGGCTATTGCTATCCTGAAGGAGCTCTTGACTATTCAAATGATGATTTGTACGCCTATGTAGAATTTGCCATTGAAGAGTCAGAGCTGTATACTTTACTCGATGTGCCGGGTACCTGGCGGGCCACATGTAACCTTGGACGAGATACACAGCCTCTTTTTGCTAACATGATCGGAACATCTCGGACATTTACTAAAGTTCTCGACCCCCTTGTGCTTGATCTAGACGGCGACGACATAGATTTTCTCAACAAAGGCGAATCTCTTGCCTTTTTTGACATGGAAAAAGACGGATTCCGGGAACACGTTGAATGGATTGGACCTGGCGATGGCTTCCTGGCCATTGACAGTAACGGCAACAGCAACATTGATGATATTTCCGAGTTATTTGGCGATTGGGGGATTAACCACGATAATGGATTTGCTCAACTCGCGGAGTACGACAGCAACAATGACGGGATCATCAATGCTGACGATGCCCAATTCGCCGATCTTCTAGTTTGGCGCGACCTGAACGGCGACGGCATCTCGGATGTGGGTGAGCTCTCCAGCCTGGCTGATACAGGTATCACTTCCATTACCATTCCTTCGGACGGGCTGACCTCGACGTTCACTTGGAGCGACAACACAACCGGACACATCGAGGATATCTTCCTGGAATTCACGGACATGTTCTCCAAGTGGGCTGGCCCTAGTGAAATAGACCCGGCTTACGGAGATCTGCCTGAATTGAAGGGCTACGGCATGGTCAAGAACCTTGACCTGGTTCGTGCTCGCCCGCAGCCAGCCTCAAGAAGTCCACGATCTCCGAGTCCGTGGCCAGGTAACCCACGTCGGCGGTTCGTTCGAACAGATTGCGCTTCAGGATGTTGATGGCGAACTTGGCCGCGTCCGTGATTTCTAACACGGATTTCTTGGCCATCTCGAACAAGATGGCGTCCACCAGGCGGCTTTGGATTTCGCTGTAGTTGGTCTTGGTGGATCCCATGTCCTGGATGAGCGGGGCAAAGAGGCGGGCCGCCTCGCCCTCCATGCGGCCGGTCTCGATCATTCCGGCCATAATGGCACCGGTCCAGCGTTTGTTGATGGAACTGAACGTCCCGATGTAACCTGAGATTTCTGGCATGGAGGCGAGCAGACTGACCTTGTGCGCGACGACGACGTTCTGTTCCATGGTATTCTCGCAGATATGTGCTACTTACCTTTTTTGTAAAAACTATTACGTAAATAGTTTCATTATTGTATAATAGAAAATTTTTATGTGTCAATATGGTGGCAAGGGAAATAATCATGTGGATTAGATAGATACATTACACGGTCAGTTCTCCCCCCCCAGTCCTTGTGCTGCGCAAGTACCTCCGTGTAGCAAGGAACGCACCAGGATCGAGAACCAGTAGGCTCAGTTCCTAGGAATTCTTAATGATTCACAAGAGGAGAAAAACTAAACCTGCTGAAATTATTTGGTGTTCCAGGAGATGTTAGACACGGAACCGTGTCCGGGAGAGTATTGGCTCATTCCGCCACCTCGCAGGCCAGCCTTGTTTGGCCCGGCAAGACCGCCCAGGTAAACGTCTATGTGGCGCTTGCCGCATACGGCAAGAACACGGCAACTCGCTTCATGTCCACGAAAGGGGACAGACGGGGGACAAATCAAGAAAAAGGGCCACCGCCTCCCTGGGGGAGAGCAGCAAGCCCTTGTTTTTAATGGCGCGGCTGGGAGGAATCGAACCCCCGACCGTCGGCTTAGAAGGCCGATGCTCTATCCAACTGAGCTACAGCCGCGCTGTGGACGCAGGGCAGTATGCTGAAAGAAAAGCGTATCCGCCCGTGCGAACAGAAATAAATACCGCGCTTCACTTGTCTTGGCAATATGCGGCCCCGGCATGCCGCGCTTGACGCTCTGGCCCTCTTTGCTCATACTCGCCGCTATCTGAAGCACCCCGAACAGCCCCCAGGTCAGGAACCTCGCATGCACCCAAAAAATTTGGAACTTCGTATTCTTGTGGTCGATGATGTGGACTCCATGCGCAGTTTCATGGTCAGCGTCATGAAGACCCTTGAACTGAAAAGTGCTGTACAGGCCGGCAACGCTGTTGACGCATGGAAAGAGATCAATGAGCGCAAGATCGACTTGGTGGTGCTGGACTGGGACATGCCTGAGTTCGACGGACTCAAGCTCCTGGAGCGTATCCGCCGCAGCGAGGCTTACTGCGACATGCCCGTGCTCATGGTTACCGAGCACAGCGACGAGCTGCGCATTATCGAGGCGGTCAAGGCCGGGGTCACGTCGGTATTGATCAAACCCTTTTCTCCTGCCGTGCTCGGTGAAAAAATCGACGCAATTTTTCCTTGCAAATGATTTCAGGTGAATTCCCGTAGTGTATCTGCAAGCAGGTCCGGCCAGGAGACCGCATGAACGCCTTTGCCAATAGTCAGGAATTCGAGTCCTTTCTCGCGGACCTCGGCCTGTTCCACATGGACTTGGGCTTGGGCCGCATTGGCGGATGTTTGGCCAACCTGGGCCTGGATTCTCCGGGATATGCCATTGTCCAGGTGGTGGGCACCAACGGCAAGGGCAGCAGCTCTGCGTACTTGGCGGCCTTGGCCCAGGCCCATGGCGTTGATTGCGGCCTGTTTTCCTCGCCCCATTTCCTGAGCCCCAGGGAGCGCATCAAGGTGCGCGGTTCTGTTGCGGAGGAAGGGGTGTGGCTGGAGGCGGCCAATACCATTCATGAGTCCCAGGCCGAGCCACAGACCTATTTTGAGTATCTCACGGCCATGGCTGCCTGGATTTTCCGCAAAGAGCAGGTGCGGGTGGCCGTGTTCGAGGCCGGACTGGGCGGCACCCACGACGCGACCTCGGCCTTGCCTGCCGGATTTACCCTGTTCACTCCCGTGGCTCTGGACCACTGCGGTGTCCTGGGCGACACGCTCACGGCCATCGCCAGGGACAAGGCCGGGGCCATGCAGCAGGGGGGACGGGCTTTATCCGCGCCGCAGCCGTCCCAGGTCATGCTGGTCCTTGAGGACGAGGCCCGGGCCAAACAAGTGGACTTCCAGCGCATGGACAGTCCGGGAATACAACCCGCTTGGACCGGAGACGCCTTACCCAAGCAGGCGGCAGGAACCTATTTGGAAGACAACGCCCGGCTGGCGGTCGCGGCCTGGAATCGCTTGGCCCAGGACTTCGGCGTGAGTGCTGAACCTGATGCCTGTACCCAGGCCTTGGACCGGGCTGCTCTTCCCGGACGCTTGCAGCACATTGCCCGGGAACCGGACCAACATCCCGAACTGGTCCTGGATGGGGCGCACAATCCCTCGGGGCTGGCCGCGCTCAAGAAATCCTTGGCCGCTCTGGGTATCGAACCCAAGGCCGTTATTTTCACCTGCATGGAAGACAAGGACTTGCCTGCCATGGCCGAAGGGGTCCGGGCCTTGACCAAGGGGCCGGTGATCGTGCCCGACATGGCCCATGTGGAGCGCTCGCGCCCGGCCCATGAAGTGGCCGCTGCCCTGGGCCGCGCCGCCATCACGGCCCTGGACATGGACCACGCCTTGCGCCTCGCCTTGGCCGCCTGCAAGGAACCGGACCACACCGCCCTGGTCTGTGGTTCCTTGTACTTGCTCGCGGATTTCTTTACACTGCGCCCCTTGCTTGTCGATTTCTAGGCCCAAGCCGTGTATGCTGGGTTTTTATTAGATCCGGCAACACGAATCCCAGCCATGAGCACGCTCTACAAACATCTCCCCGCCACGGACGCGGCCCTTGACTACCTGGCCCAGGACCCGGCCCTGGCTGCGCTGCCCAGGCCCATGGTCAAGGACTTGATCAACGAATACCTGGACGGCTTGCGCAGGGAAGTGGGTGTGGGCCGGATCACGGACTCGGCAGCCCTGTCCCTGGACAGCCTGGGGCCGGACATGGCGAGGTTCGTGCGCGAGAAATCGCGGCCTTCGTTTCGCAGGGTGCTCAACGCCACGGGAGTGGTGGTGCACACCAACCTGGGGCGGTCCCTGCTGAGCAAGGCAGCCATGCGGGCCGTGGCCGAGACCAATGAACATTACGCCAACCTGGAGCTGGACCTGGCCACGGGCAAGCGCGGTTCGCGCTATAGCCACGTGGAGTCCTTGCTGACCCGGATCACCGGGGCTGAAGCCGCCCTGGTGGTCAACAACAACGCGGCTGCCGTGCTTCTGGTTCTGGCCACCCTGGCCAAGGGCAGGGAAGTGATCGTGTCGCGCGGTGAACTGGTGGAGATCGGCGGCAGCTTCCGCATCCCCGAGGTCATGGCGGCGAGCGGAGCCACGCTCCGGGAGGTCGGGGCCACCAACCGCACCCATCTCAAGGATTACCAGGCCGCGGTGAACGACGCCACGGGTGCGCTCATGAAGGTCCACGCCTCCAACTTCCGGATCATCGGTTTTACCCACAGCGTGGCAACATCCGAGCTGGCCGAGTTGGCCCGCCGCCTCGACTTGCCGCTCATCGAGGATTTGGGCTCCGGCAACTTGGTTCGGTTCCAGGATTATCTGCCCGGACTGAGCGCAATGGAAGAGCCCACAGTGCAGGAAACCGTGGCCTCGGGCGCGGACATCGTCACCTTTAGCGGGGACAAGGTTCTGGGTGGGCCCCAAGCCGGGATTATTGTCGGCAACAAGGAATATGTGGAGCGAATCAAGGCCAATCCCATGAACCGGGCCCTGCGCATTGACAAGATGACCTTGGCCGCCCTGGAAGCCACGCTGCGGGTCTATCTGGACCCGGACCTGGCGCGCGACAAAATCCCCACTTTGGCCATGATCCTTGCTGATCCGGCAACGCTCAAATCGCGGGCAACCCGCCTGCGCAACCGTATCCGCAAGGCCTTGGGCCACGCCCTCAACGCAGATACCCTGGCGGGCGTTTCCCGCGTGGGCGGCGGCGCGTTTCCCGAGCACGACCTGGAAACCACACTGGTCGCCCTGGAGCCGGGAGACACTTCTCACAGCACCGAGGACCTGCGCCAAGCCTTGCTGAACACCAACCCGCCGCTCCTGGGCCGCGTGGAAGACAACCAGCTCTGCCTGGACCCCCGCACCCTGGCCGACGAGGAATTTCCCCTTGTGGTTTCGGCCCTGGAGCAAGCCTTGGCTCTCACAGCCTGATCCCCTTAAGGACGTCATAATATAATGAATGATTTTCCCGAGCTTTCCCTTGTGGTCCCCGTATACAACGAGCAGGACATGGTCGGCCAATTCGTGGACACCGTGTCCCCGATCCTGGAGTCCACGGGCTGCACCTGGGAGATGGTCTTTGTCAACGACGGCTCCAGTGACGCCACCATGGCTAAGCTCCAGGGACTGCGCCGGGCCGACCCCCGGATCAAGGCCATTGATTTTTCCCGCAACTTTGGCAAAGAAGCCGCGCTCACCGCGGGCCTGGACTTTGCCACGGGCCGGGCCGTGATCCCCATGGACGTGGATCTGCAGGATCCGCCCGAACTGATCCCGGAGATGATCATCAAGTGGCGCGAGGGCTGGGAAGTGGTCCTGGCCGCACGCAATGACCGCTCCAGCGACACCCTGGCCAAGCGCACCTCGGCCCGTTGGTTCTACTCCCTGTTCAACCGGCTTTCACCCATGCGCTTGCCCGAGAACGTGGGCGACTTTCGGCTCATGGACCGGGTAGTGGTGGACGCGCTCAAGCGGCTCGACGAAAAGAACCGCTTCATGAAGGGGCTCATGGCCTGGGCCGGTTTTTCCACCACCACGGTGGAATACTCCCGCCCGGCACGTGCCGCGGGCTGCTCCAAGTGGAATTTCCCCAAGTTGTTCTCATTCGCCTTGGACGGGATATTTTCTTTCTCCAACTTGCCCCTCAAGGTTTGGACCTTCATCGGCACCATTCTTTCGGGCCTGTCCTTTTTGTACATGGTGCTGCTCATCGGCAAGGCCTTCATCTTTGGCCGGGACGTGCCGGGCTACCACTCGATCATGGTTACCCTGACCTTTTTGGGCGGGGTGCAGCTCATCTCCCTGGGCGTGATTGGCGAATACGTTGGCCGCATCTACAACGAGACCAAAGGGCGGCCCATCTATCTGGTGAAACATACCTATGGTGTCGAGCCTGGTGACGAACCAGGAAGCGACTCCGAGAACGCCTCGGCTCCCCGGGCGACAGAACCCAACGCAACACAGACGGAAGATTCATGAAAAACGGCGAATTCAAGGACCTCGCGCGTAAGCGCATTTTGATTACGGGCGGCGCGGGTTTTATCGGCAGCCATCTCTGCGCCGCCTTGCTTGAGCGCGGCGCGGAAGTGCTCTGCGTGGACAATTTTTTTACCGGGGCCACGGACAATCTCGGCTTGGTGCGCGAGCATCCCCGCTTTGAGCTCATGCGCCACGACATCACCTTTCCCCTGTATGTCGAGGTCGACGAGATCTACAACTTGGCCTGCCCGGCCTCGCCCGTGCACTACCAGTTCGATCCCGTGCAGACCACCAAGACCTGCGTGCACGGGGCCATCAACATGCTGGGCCTGGCCAAGCGGGTTAAGGCGCGTATCTTCCAGGCCTCCACCAGCGAGGTGTACGGCGATCCCGAGGTACATCCCCAGCCCGAGTCTTACTGGGGCCGGGTCAACCCCACGGGGATCCGCTCTTGTTACGACGAAGGCAAGCGTTGCGCAGAAACCCTGTTCTTTGACTACCACCGCCAGCACGGCTTGGAAATCAAGGTGGGCCGCATCTTCAACACATTCGGCCCGCACATGCATCCCAACGATGGCCGCGTGGTTTCCAATTTCATCCTCCAGGCCCTCAGGAACCTGCCCATCACCATCTACGGCGACGGCTCCCAGACCCGGTCCTTTTGTTACGTGGACGACCTGGTGCGGGGCATCATCGCTTTCATGCACAGCCCGGGTGCGTTCACCGGCCCGCTGAACTTGGGCAATCCTTCCGAGCGTTCCATCAAGGAACTGGCCGAACTGATCATCGAGCTGACAAACTCCAAGTCCGAACTTATCTTCAAGCCCTTGCCCTCGGATGACCCCAAGCGCAGGCGGCCGGACATCACCCTGGCCAAAACCGAGCTGGGCTGGGAGCCCGTCACGGACATCCGCGAGGGACTGGGCAAGACCATTGAATACTTTGACGCCCTGCTCAAGGACCGTTTGTCCGAGGGCGCGGAGCACAAGCAGTAGGGACGTGTATGAACAAGGATTGTGATTTCCAGAAAAACCTCAAGGGCCGCGACCAACTCAAACGACTCGCCGACTTTCTCTTTGAAGTGGGCATGCTCAAAAAGAGCCCGCGCACGGGCTTTCAATTCCTGGGCACCAGCAGCGACAATGTTGCCGAACATTCCTTTCGCACGGCCGTGATCGGCTACGTGCTGGCCCATCAGGCCGGGGCCGACCCGGCCAAAACGGTGCTGCTCTGCCTGTTCCACGACCTGCACGAGGCCCGCACCGGGGACTTCAACTATGTCAGCCGCCGCTACAACTCCAGCGACCGAACCCAGGCCCTCAAGGACTGCTTGGCGGGCACAGGGCTGGAAGAATCCGTGCTCGGCTTTTGGCACGAGTTGGAATCCGTGGACACCCCGGAAGCCAGGCTGGCCCAGGACGCGGACCAGATCGATCT
>QZKZ01000410.1 GCA_004796465.1 Desulfovibrio sp. | reverse complement strand
TGATGTGCAGCATCTGCACGAACTGGGAAAAGACCAGCACCTTGTGGCCTTCCTCGATGATGTCCGTGACCATGTCCTTGAACGCGTCGAACTTGCCCGAGGGCAGGTTGGTGGACACGCCGGGCATGTCGAGTTTGAGCAGGCGGGGGTGGCAACAGATCTGGCGCAGCTTCAAGAGCGCGTCCAGGATGGACATCTGGGACTTGGCCATGCCCTTTTCGTCCACGGTCTGCAGGACCTGCTCCTTGAGCTTCTTGGCCAGGGCCGAGTAAAGCTCCATCTGTTCGTCGGCCAGGGCGCAGTGGAACACGTTCTCCACCTTGGGCGGCAAATCCTTGGCCACCTGCGACTTGGTCCGGCGCAGGATGAAGGGTTTGACCCGGGAGCGCAGGAATTCAAGGGTTTCCTCGTCGCCGTCCTTGATGGGCTTGACGATTCCGCGCTGGAACGAGTGCTGCGAGCCCAGGAATCCCGGCATGAGGAACTCGAACAGGGACCAGAGCTCGAACAGATTGTTTTCTATGGGCGTGCCGGACAGGCAGATGCGCAGCTTGGAGGCCAGCTTGCGCACGCTGCGGGCGGTGATGGTGTTGGGGTTCTTGATGTTTTGGGCTTCGTCCAGGATGATGGCGTTGAACTCGTGCTTTTGCAGCTCTTCCAAGTCGCGGCGGAGCAGGGCGTAGGTGGTGATCACGAGGTGCGAGCCTTCAATCTGCTTGAACATGGCTTCGCGCCGGGTGCCGTAGATGATCAGGCACTTGAGGCCGGGTACGAACTTCTCGGCCTCCCGCTCCCAGTTGGGCAGCACCGAGGTGGGCACCACGATCAGGTTGGGCGCGTTGATGCCCTTGTTCACGAGATGCTGGATAAAAGCCAGGGTCTGGATGGTTTTTCCCAAGCCCATCTCGTCGGCCAGGATGCCGCCGAATCCGTATTCCCTGAGAAAATTGAGGTATGACAAGCCCTGGGCCTGGTAGGGCCGCAGGGTGGCTTGCAGGCCGTTGGGCACGGCAAGGGGCTTGATTTCCTTGAAACTGTGGATCTTGGTGCGCAGGTTGTCCCAGAAAGGATCGGTCACGGCCTCGGGCAGGTCCTCCAGGAGCTTGTCCAGGACCGGAGCTTCGAATTGTTTGAACTCCTTGCGCGGCGGCTTGTTGGGGTCGTAGCCCAGGACCTTCAACTTGTGGCTCAGTTTCTCCAGCCAGGACTCGGGAAGCGAGGTGTAGGAGCCGTCCTTGAGCTGCACGTAGCGCTTGCCCTGGGTCCAGGCTTTCCAAATCTTCTCGATGGGCACGGACTGGTCGTCGTACTCCACGTTGAGGTCCAGGTTGAACCACTTGTCCTCTTCCTTGGACTCCAGCTTGGCCGTGATCACGGGCTGGGTCAGGCGCACCTTGTAGCGGGCCAGGTTCTTCTCGCCGTAGACCCGGTACTCTTCGACCAGTTTCGGATAGGCGTCGAGCAGGAAGGCAATGGCCTCCTCGGGCTCCAGGAACCAGATGGCGTTGTTGCGCGGCTGGAAATGCATTTCCTGCAGCTTGTGGGTGAGCTGCTGTTCAGCCTCCTGGTCGCGGCGGATGAGAAAGGAGGAGGTGTCCACCTGGTAGCTGCCGGTCTGCAGATCCGGGTTGGGGCCGGGCAGGCTGATTTCGCCGTGCTCCGTGGTGTAGATGTTCTGGATTTGCAGGGTGAGCAAACTGCCTTCCTCGTCCAGGAACAGCTTGGGGCTGTATTCCGCGGGCACGAAGATGGGCTTCATGTGCTCCAGGAAGGCTTCCTGGTCGTAAAGGTCGGACGCGGGCAAGCGGGTCCAGACCCGGTCCAGGAATTCCGCGATTTCGCTCTGGGGGATGAGCGGTGGATTCTCGGCCAACTCCTGGATCAAGGAGGGGTTGAGGCCGGTCTGCACGGGATAAAAACCCTTGTTCCAGCAGACCCAGAGGGGAAGTTGGCCGTAGAAATAGACCTCTTCGTCGAGAATGGAAAAGGGCGGTTTGCCTTCTCGGCCCAGCATCACGTCAAAGGACAGGCCGTCGTCGCCCAGCTTGGGCTTGAGCATGAGGCGCATGGTCTTGGTCTCAATGCGGCAGGGCTGGTCCGAGTCGCGCCAGAACAGGTAGTATTCCTTGCGGATGGCGCGGAACAGCCAGTTGAGCAAGCCCTCGGGCACTTCCACCCGATGGCCCTGGTAATCGATGTATTGGCCGATCTGTAGGGCGACTTCAGGCAGCAGGGGAGAGGTGTCGGCCCAGTCCGGGTTGCGGATGATCTGCTCCAGGGTGACTTCGTTCTGCACCGTGGACAGGCCGGACTTGTTTTGCCGGGCGCGGTAAAATGCCACCTGCATGCGGCCTTTTTCCGGGTGCATGCGGAATACGTAGTAGTGGCGGCCTGCCTCGGGCTCGGGCTCGGAAGCGAAAAAAGTGCGAAAGGATTGCCGCCACTCGCTCTTGGGACGGACCGGCTCGTCCTTGTCCCCGCTGTCCATGGACGAGAGCAGCTTAAGCGCGGTGGCGCCCACATGCCGGCAGACTCCGGAAAAGGAATCCGGGCAATTGCAATAGTAGGATATTTTCCCTTGGTTAAGATCAAGGGTCAGCTCCGGGGAATAGACCTGAAAGTCGTCTCCCTGGATATTGCTTTCCACATCCCAGAAGCCTTCGCGCTTTTTCAGGCTCAGCTTCTGCACGCCGCCGTTGGAGATGATGTAGTGCGACCCTTCGAGAAGATAATCAGGTATGGAATCTGAAACAAATTCCTGGAGCAAGGCATGAACCTTGGTTTCTCCGCCTGTTTCCATGGTTGATATATGCTCCTTTGCCGCCTTGTGGTCCATGCTGCTCGCCATGCCGAGCAAACCCCGCAAGAGCGGATTGTAGTCTGTACTTTACGCGAAACCACCCCCCCCCACAAGGGGGCTTGGCTTTTTTTCATCCGTGGCCCATACTTTGGGCGCAAGGGAATGATCCCCCACAATAAAGCATTTGCTGAAATTGGCAATAGGTATGAGAAAACCAGACAAGGAGCGGGTTTTGGGCGGGCCCAATTGGCTCGGCGTGGTGCTGGTAGTGTGTTGCGCCGTGTTTTTGGTTTTATCCTGCGACGCGCCCTTGCCCGTGCACGAGGACTCCGGACCAAGCCCAAGCGCTGAGTCCAGCCGTGAGCCCGACCATGGCGGCCGTTTGGTCATGGGCGCCCGGGCCGACGCCTCCAACCTCTTGGAAGGCTTGGCCTCGGACTCGGTTTCCAATGATGTGAACCGTTTCCTGTACGTGGCCTGCGTGCGCTACAACAACGACCTGGAACTGGAGCCTTGGGCCGCGGAAAGCGTGGAGGTCTTGGACAGCGGCTTGCGCCTGCGCTTTACGCTGCATCAAGGGATACTCTGGGACGACGGCAAGGAACTGACCACCGAGGACGTGGAATTCACCTACCAGGTCATGATTGATCCGGACACGCCCACGCCATACGCTGAGAACTTCCTGGCCATCAAGGAGTTGCGGGTCATTGACCGCTACACCTTCGAGGTGGTGCACGACGAGGTCTATGCCCGCTCCCTGGTGACCTGGGCCCAAGGCATCCTGCCCAAGCACGTCCTGGAGGGCGAGGACCTGCTCAATACTCCCTATTCGCGAAATCCGCTCTGCGCCGGACCCTACCGGCTCAAGGAGTGGATTCCCGGCCGCCGCATCGTGCTCGAGGCCCGCGACGACTACTTCCTGGGCAGGCCCTATCTGGATGAACTGGTGTTCCGGGTCATTCCTGATGAAGCCACCATGTTCCAGGAGCTCAAGAGCGGAGGCCTCGACTACATGCAGCTCACGCCGCAGCAATACGTCTACGAATCGCGCGGCGGGGGCTGCGCTCCCGGCGGTTGGGAACAGGCATTCGTCAGGCACCGCTACCTGGGGCAGGGCTATACCTATTTGGGCTACAACCTGGACAACCCGTTGTTCTCGGACGTCAGGGTGCGCAGGGCCTTGGCCCACGCCATCGACCGCCAGGAGATCATCGACGGCGCGCTCCTGGGCCAGGGGTTGCCCACGGCAGGGCCGTATACGCCAGGCTCCTGGGTGGTGAACGATGCTGTGGAACCCTATCCCTTTGACCGGGACAAGGCCCTTGAGCTTCTGGCCCAAGCGGGCTGGGCCGATCATGACGGAGACGGCATCCTGGATAAAGACGGCAGGCCCTTCGCCTTCACCATTCTGACCAACCAGGGCAATGATACCCGGATCAAGGTGGCCACCATCCTCCAACACCAGTTGGGGGAACTGGGCCTGGAGGTCAAGGTTCGGACCATTGAGTGGGCGAGCTTCCTTACGGAATTTGTGGACAAGGGGCGCTACGAGGCAGTAGTGTTGGCCTGGAGGTTGCCGCCTGATCCCGATTGCTACAACGTGTTCCACTCGTCCAAGGCTGTGGAAGGCGGGCTGAATTTCGTGCGGTATATAAGCCCGGAAGCGGACGCCGCCTTGGAAGACGGACGCTCCACATTGGATAGAGCCCTGCGCAAGGAGGCCTATGACCGGTTGCAGGAAATCCTGCATCGCGACCAGCCCTATTGTTTTTTATTTGCACGCTACACCCTGCCCATGGTCCACGAGCGCTTTCACGGCGTGGACATCGGCCCCCTGGGCGTGGAACCGTCTATCCGTCACTGGTGGGTCCCCTCTGAATTGCAGTAGCAGGCCCTTGCGAAACAGCAACATTTCCATCTTGAGTAATCTTATATACTCTTAACAAAACTTAACCCAGCGGGGTTGAAATATTCGGGTTGGGATCTCCCCTTTGAGCATCTATTTCGGAACAAGAGATTTTTATCAGCATGGTTCGCATTAACGAAATTCTCGACAAGGTCCGGGACTACGCCTCGGACAAGGGCGTGGCCTTGATCCAAAAGGCCTACGTGTTCTCTGCGGCTGCCCACGCCGGGCAGACCCGCCGGTCCGGCGAGCCCTACCTGTCGCACCCCCTGGAAGTGACCAATGTCCTGGCCGAGATGAAGCTCGACGAGGCGACCATTGCCGCCGGGCTCCTGCACGACACCGTTGAGGACACCAAGGCCTCCATCGAGGACATTGACGCCCAGTTCGGCGAGGAAGTGGCCGACATCGTGGACGGGGTGACCAAGATCAGCCAGATCACCTTTGATTCCAAGGAAGAGGCCCAGGCCGAGAACATCCGCAAGATGATCCTGGCCATGGCCGAAAACATCCGCGTGCTCATGGTCAAGCTCGCTGACCGGCTGCACAACATGCGCACCCTGGAACATATGCCCGCGCCCAAGCGCATGGCCATCGCCAGGGAGACCCTTGATATCTATGCACCGCTGGCCAACCGGTTGGGGTTGCACCGGGTCCAGGTGGAGCTGGAGGACCTCAGCTTCAAGTACGTGAAGCCGGACATCTTCGAGCAGATGTCCCAAGGTGTGCGCGACAAGGAGATCGTGGGCAAGGAGTACGTCGATAAAGTCGTGGCCTTGCTGGAAAAAACACTCAAGAAGAACAAGATCAAGGGCAGGATCAGGGGGCGCAACAAGCATCTCTACTCCATCCACCGCAAGATGCTGCAGCAGAACCTGACCCTGGACGAGGTTCACGACCTGGTGGCCTTCCGGGTCGTCGTAAACAACGTCAAGGACTGCTACGCGGTCCTGGGCCTGGTGCACTCCATGTGGATGCCCGTGCACGGGCGTTTCAAAGATTACATCTCCATGCCCAAGGCCAATATGTACCAGAGCCTGCACACCACGGTCATCGGTCCGGACGGGGAGCGCATCGAGATCCAAATCCGCACCGAGGACATGCACCGCCTGGCCGAGTACGGCGTGGCCGCGCACTGGCTCTATAAAGACGGGGGCAAGCTCAGGGAAAAGGACGTGGGCCAATTCGCCTGGTTGCGCCGCATCCTGGACTGGCAAAAAGAGGAGAGCGATTCCCGGGAATTCATGCGCTCCCTGCGTTTTGACCTGTTCAAGGACGAGGTCTACGTGTTCACGCCCCAAGGCGAGGTCAAGGAACTGCCCGAGGGCGCCACGCCCGTGGACTTCGCCTACCTCATCCACACCGAGGTGGGCGACCACTGTACCGGCGCCAAGGTCAACGGCCGCCTCGTCACCTTGTCCACGGAGCTGAAAAACGGGGACACCATTGAGATCATCACTGACGCCCACCGCAACCCCAGCCGTGACTGGCTCAAGTTCGTCAAGACCGCCAAGGCCCGGACCCGGATCAACCACTACCTGAGGACCGTGGAGCGGGCGCGCTCCATTGCCCTGGCCAAGGAGATGCTGGAAAAGGAAGGCCGCAAAATGGGCATCAACGTGGCCAAAGTGCTCAAGGAAGAACGTTTCCTGCCCATTGCCGAGGAGTTTTCCTTTCAAAGCGTGGAGCATTTGCTCTCGGCAGTGGGGTATTCAAGGATCACCCCGCGCAAGGTGCTGCACCGCTTGCAGGCCCATGAGCAGGCTCTGGAGCAAGGCATTGATCCCGCGCCCATGTCCGAGCAGGACGCGGCCGAGGAAGCGGCCCGGCTCAAGGCCGCCGAGGAGGAGCGTGCAAAAAGTGCGGACACCGTGACCATCAAGGGCGTGGACAACGTGCTGGTGCGTTTCGCGGGCTGCTGCAACCCCCTGCCAGGGGACGCCATTGTAGGCTACATCAGCCGGGGCAGGGGCGTGACCGTGCACACCCTGGATTGCCCCAATGTCCAGACCGTGGAGCCCGAACGTTTGTTGGAAGTGTCCTGGGGCACGGAAGCGGACCAGCCCTACCGGGCCAAAATCCGGGTGCTGTGCAAGAACGAGCGGGGAGTCCTGGCCGAAGTGGGCCATCTCTTGGCCGAGGAAGAAGTGAACATTGACTCCGGTTCCATCCTCTCCAATGTGGACGGCAACACGGAGATGGTGTTTACCGTGGAAGTTCGCGACTCGGCCCACCTCTACCAAGCCAATGCCAAACTCAACGGATTGGCCTCGGTCATCGAGGCGATCCGGGTCACGGCTTCCTAGTTTCTTTCGAGGAATTCAAGAAGAATTATTTGAGCAGGCGCAGGGCCAACTGTTCAACCGGGGCCGGCTGGAGCAGCCGCGCCACGCGGTCGCCCGGCAGCAGCGCTTGGGCCACATGCTCACCCATGACTTGGGCTACGTCCACATCATCGGGCCGGGCCTTGGCCGCCAACATGTTCTCGGCCATGACCCGCAGGAACGCCCGGGCCTCGCGCAGGGACTCCTCGGTTTCCCGCTCCTGGCGGAGGTCCCGGGGCAAGGCCGTGGTGTCGGCGTGGATGTGCGAGTATCTGGTCATGGCTGGTTTCCGTGGGCAAACCGTTCTCACATTTTGATCAACACCGTGATCAAGCTTTGTGTGCTGACCCTTCATGAGTCCTATCGGCCTTTAGGGTGTTTTCTTTAGGGCGCAGCTCCTCTTTTTTTCATTTGGCCGTCAAGTGCCGGGTATTGATTTGCTTTGGGCCCAAAGGTAAAGTCCAAGCGTCCTTTGTGGGCGAAGGAATGCCGAGACGGCGCGATCGCGCGAATCCAATCCAGGAACTGACCCATGAGATATGGTGCTGGCGTTGTGTGTGGGATGGCGGCCTTGGTCGTGCTCGTGATGGGCGTGGCCGTGGCCCATGGCGAGGAAGATTACGCGTATATCGACTTCGTGGCGGCAGGGCATTTGTCGTACAACGCCACGGCCACGGTGGGCGAGGTGATCGAAGGCTACGACTTTTTTTCCAGCGTGGATTGGAAGCAGTACCCCCACCTCGACCGGATGGTAGTCGAGGTCACGGGCTTTTACGACACCGGAGCCGCGCTAGGGGCTCTGCGCGACGCCTTGCTGGCCCAGGATCCGCCAGGGGATACCGCGTTTTACGGCAAGTCCATGAACGAGTTCGAGCAGGTCACGATCATCATGTACTTTACCGTGGACATGGAAATGACCGAACTCAATCCGCCCTCCACCAGCGGCATGGTCCGCTGCCGTGGCGGCGGCAACCGCACCTTCCAGCCCGGCGGCATTGAGCCGGTCTTCGCCAACCTGCCGCCGCCCATCGAGAATCTGTACCGGCAGTGCTACAACTAATTCTCTTTTGACAGTGCACCTCTTGTGGTTCTTTGAGGCGCAGGCGTGGAAAATCCCGGCCAAGGTTTTACCTCTGCCGGAGTTTTTCGTTTTTTCACATATAGGCCGGTGACTTTGCGGGTGGTGTGGGGTAGGATTTCGATACTTCACCGAACCTATACCCCTCAAGGAACGGGTCATGGATGGACAACCAAGACAAGAAGTCCGGTGTAGGGAGTGCGGGCATTACCAGCATGTAGCCTCGTGGGCCAAGTTGGCTAAATGTCTGGAGTGTGGAGCTTTTATCCAACTCGAAAAGGACTTCAAGCAGGAAGCGGTACAGAGTTCTTCCGTCAATGACAATGTGAAGTGCTCTCACTGTGGTAAAATGCAGGTCAATAAGTATGGGGCAAAGATGGTGAAGTGTGTGGCCTGCGCTGAATTATTTTCATCCGTACCAAAAGAGGCCAAGAGAGAAGATAAGACCGTGACTTGCACCCATTGCGGTTTGGAGCAAGAGAATACCCAAAGTGTAAAATTTATGAGATGTGCTGCATGTGAAAAATATTTCCATACTCAAATCGACCAAACTGCAGTGGAAGAGTTGAGGGCGTTCAAAAATGTCGAGATAAATAAGGTCACGGGCTTTTCTGCTGTGTATTTTTCTTTTGGTTTTGATATATCCGATAGTATTTTTGGTTTCGATGTTGGCGGTGATGGTGGCTTCGATGGTGGAGGCGGCTTCGATGGTGGAGGGGGCTAGCTCACCATGTAGTATAGCTGTTCTTCTTCCCGGAGTGCAGGCATAGGAAACAACTCATGGACGGAAAAGAAGCCCAGTGCTCAAATTGCGGCCATACCCAGCCCAACTCTTCAAACTCCAATCTGGTCAAATGCTAGGGCTGCGGCACGTTCTTCGTGCCTGTAAAGACCGTAGCAGCCCACAGAGCTCCCGCTTCGAAGGCCGAAAACGTCAATGCCGCTGAGTTCACCTGCACCCATTGCGGGAAGCTCCAGGCCAATGTGTATGGCAGAAGAATGGTCAAATGCTAGGGCTGCGAGCGGTTTTTTCCGGCCGAGTCCAAAGAGCCCGAGCCGGAGGACAGGGCCGTGACTTGCACACACTGCGGCAGGGTTCAAGAGAACTCAGAAGGTGTGAAGTTCATGCAGTGTGCTCACTGCAACAAATACTTTCCCACTCATCGGAATCAAGCCATCAAACAGAAGTGCATGATGTGTGGGGCCAGCGATGCGAGCATGGTCACAGATTTTCAGAATAATTGGATCAATCACGCGAGATGGAAATATTATGCACCTGCCAATGACCCTCTAGCGAAGCGTATGATAGTGCCCGCTCATATACGGTCTGAATTGGAGACCACCTTAGGGATCTATAAAACCTTTCATTGCAACCAATGCGGTTACGAGTGGTAAGACGCTTCCCCACGAGTTTTGTTGAAATATGGTGTGCGGCTTTCCCCAACACCTCGCTCCGCATGCCCCCAAACTGTTGCACCTCCTGGACATAGACCCGCATCTTTGCTATGATGTCTAATGAAATGCATGAGATGGATGCATTGCACAAGCTATGCACTCCACAAAGGAGCGGATCATGAACATGCAAGGCGGGCAAGAAGTCCAGTGCACCAACTGCGGCCATATGCAACCCAACCCCTCGGGCGCCAAGCTGCTCAAGTGCGAGAACTGCGGCACCTTTTTCAAGGTCCAGGCGAAAGTCGAGACAGCAGCCAAGGCGGCCCCGTCCCAAGAAGACAAGGAAAAGCCGCCCAGCCAGGCCAAATGCCCGTATTGCGGAACCATGCAGGACAACCCCAAGCGCGAGGAGCGGTTGAGGTGCACCAAGTGCCAGGGCGTGTTCAAGCCCGCGGCAAAAATTGGGACAGCCACGGGCAGGGGCGGCGAACCCAACGTCGAGGTCACCTGCACCCATTGCGGCCACAAGCAAATCAACAAGCATGGGGCCAAGATGGTCAAGTGCGAGGCCTGCGACGGCTTTTTCCGCACCGTGCCCCGAGAGGACGCCCAACCTCCGGCCGACGACAAAACCGCGACCTGCACCCACTGCGGCACCAAGCAGGAGAACACGCAGGGCATCAAGTTCATGCGCTGTTCCAACTGCAACAAGTATTTCCACACTCAAAAAAGCTCGGGAACAGTGCATATTTGCAACGTGTGCGGCTCCAGCGACGTGGGCATGATCACGGATTTTAAAAAGGGCATTTTTAAGAAAGTCGAACCCCATAAATCCTTTCGATGCAACAACTGCAACTACGAGTGGTAGCTCGACATTCCATCTTCATGAAATAACAAGGGGCGCGGCCACGGCCGCGCCCCTTGTTATTGCGATTACACGCATGAAGAATCTTTATTGAGCTGGAGTCAATACCAAGGTGTAATGGGTGTTGCCGTCCGAGGGCGTGTCCTCGGTGGGCACGATCATGATCTGTCCGATTTCCGGCGAAGCCAAGATCAGGGTACCGCCCTCGGCGTCGATCATCCGGCTCAGGGTTGTCCAGCCCTTGGCCGCGAGGTCCTGGGAGTAGTAGTCGAGGATTTCCTCCCAACCCGCCGGGGACACCACCTGCACCACATGGGAACTCATGATCAGGAACGCTTCCCCCGCGTTGTCTCCGGGTTTGATGGCTACCTGTTCCAAGATGGGGCTGTCGCTTGCAGGTGCGCTTGTTTCGCTTTCCGCGCCGCTGCCCATGGGATCGGTGGTTTGGCCGTTGTCCATGGCGGTTTCAGCAGCGTTTTCCTCGGAGTTGTCCCCGTTGCTTGCTTGAGCATCGGCAGCGGGCTGGGCCGTGGCGTTGAGGCTGATGCTGACCATGGTCATGCCTTGGCTCGTGTCGATGTCGACCACGGCTTCGAATCCGGGCTTGGACGCGGCCAAAGTGGCGCCTTGGTCGCGGCTCCTTTCCACGTCAATGGTGTAGCCGTGCTCCAGGAGCGAATTCTTGTAGTGGGTGAAAACCTCGTCTATGGGAGCCTGGCCGCAATCCAGGACCAGGACCGAATTCTCGGCCGTGTTCAAGGCTTGCAGTTGGGTTGAGCCGGGATACACAGGAAACGAGGCAGCCAGTTCTTCCTCCACGCTCAGGGAGGCGGATTCGGCGTCTCGGGATGTTTGGTCGGGAGCTGCGCCCTGGGGAATGGCTCCACCCAGGCTCTGGGTGACTTGGATCGTTCCGCCTGAGTCACCGATGTCCAGGGTCACTTCCATGCCGTCCTTTTCCGCGAGAAACAGCGCGCCGCCCTGGTAGCGGGTGTCCATGGTGATGGTGAAGCCGGTGTCTCCGAGCAGGGTTACGTAATAGTCCACCACCTCGGCCATGTCGGCTTGGCCGCAGTCCACAAACACGACCATGCCGTCGTCCGAAAGGATGGATTGCATGATTTCGCCTTGGGGATACGGCGGCAAGTGGGTGGCCATTGCCTCGGGGAGCTCCACGGCAAGGGCAGGGGTGAACAGGAAGCAGCAAGCAAGCAGAGCCAGGCACGTCGACCGAACAAGAAACATATTCCCTCCTTTTGGCGCTGGCTCAGGTGTCCCTGAGATATCTCTCAAGGAAATACCAGCGCATGGGTGCGGTAAGGACCGGATCAAGACGCAAGCGCCGAAGCAGAGACCATGCCAGAAGCAGGTGAAGCATCAGAGGGCGTGTTGCAAAGGGGCTTGGGTCACGTGGAAACGTCGGTTTCTCGATAATTGCGTACATTTTTTTCCAGGGGTGTACGCTGAGTTCCCAGGCAAGTAAAGAGAAAGGCCTATTTGTTATGGCAATCGATATATCGCGCTGCGGCCTTGTTCCTCTGGGTCACCGGGAGCTGCTTCAGCGTACACGGTGCCATCGTGGGCCAGTGCCGGAGCCCCTTGGTACCATCCGTGCGGAGACGGGATGACTTGGACCCGGCCTTGCCGGAGGAGGACAATGCAGGACAGCGCCTCGCAATCGTCCGAGGCGAAAACAACTGTTTGGCCGTCCGGTGACCAGCTTGCGTCGGTTTCCTCGGCCGGGGTGTCCCAAAGGACTTGGATATCTTCTCCGGACAGGGATATGGTCCAAAGCCCCCAGGTGCCGTTGCGTAAGGATTGGAACAGCACCACATCCGAGGAGGGAGAAGGATTGGGTTGGCGGTCGTCATAACCGGACGGAGCAATGTCCCATTCTTCTCCCGTGTCCACGGAAACAGCGCGGATCGAGCCGTCCCTTCCGTCCTGATCGTATTCAAAGACCACTACGGAACCGTTGCTGCTGAAGGCGGGCTCGTATGCCCGCCCGCAGGAGTGGTTGGTGAGCCGGGAAGTGGTGTTGGCGGCCATATCCAGCAGCCAAATTTCGTCCCTTCCCGAGGCGTCCGAAGAATACGCGATGTGTTTTCCATCCGGGGAAAAGCATTGGCCCGGCAGGTTAACGTGGTCATGATCTCCGTCATCCACGAGCACCTGTTCCTTGCCGCTTGCCAAGTCGATAAGCACCAGTGCCGACGGCCCGGTATTGTACCCATTGGCAAAGCGGGTAAAGACCAGGGCGCTGCCGTCAGGCGAGATACAAGGGTTCTGCTCGGAGCCAAGGCCGGGTGTAATGCGCTCCGCGCCGTCGGAACGGACCAGGGGGAACGGAGAGGAAAAACCTGAGGTTCCCATGACAAGGGCTGCCAACAAGAGGGAAAGCACAAGGGAGTGTCCGCAATCGAGTGGAATGGCTCGCCGCATGATACTCCTCGCGAAGAATGTCAGGAAGTCGTGGGTACGCCTAGTTGCGTACCTAAAAATGGAACAGAGAGCGAGAAATGAATTCAAAAGGGCCACAGCGAGGTTGCCGTGGCCCTTTTTATGGGGGTGAAGCGGATGCTGCCCTATTACTTATTCCCGTTCCCGTTTCCATTCCCATTGTTGCCGTTGTTGCCGCCGCCCCGGCCGTTATCGCCGTTGTTGCCCCGGCCGTTGTTGCCTTGTCCGTTGTTGCCGCCGCCATTGCCGTTTCCGTTGTTGCCGGAGTCTTCAGCGCCCATGTCCGATGCGGACAATTGCCGTCCCCGGCCCCGGCCATTGTTGGAGTTGGCGTTGCCGTTGGACATCATGCCGTGGCCATTGGCCACGCCGCCGTCCGTGTTGCGGTTGGTCGCGGCGACTTGGTTCCGGTTCTGGTTCCGGTTTCGGGCGGCTTCTTGGCCTTCAATATCTTCAGCGCCTTCCTCTGGCAGGGTAAGATCGTCTTTGTAGTGGCCCATGCCGAGGACGCTGGGATGCAGGCCCAGTTCGTGGCAGATGACACCCCAACCCATGCCGTCCTCGCGCATGGCCGCGATCTCCTCGGCTGCCGCGCCCAAGGCTTCGGACATACCCTGCTCAGCCGCAAGCTTGGCCTCGGCCAAGTTCTTCTCGGCCTGTTCGATGGCGGCGGGATCTCCGCTCAGCATGGCCTCGTCGAGTAAACGCTGGGCTTCCTGCACCAGGCCCAAGGCTCCGGACAGGGAATCATAGTCCTCGGGGTCAAAGGAGGCGCCGGCCAGGTTTTCCGCCCGGGCGCGCTGGGTGTCGTTCATGCGGTCAAGAAACGAGTCCACTTCCTCGGGGGGAATCTGATCGCCGGTGATGTCCTCGCCTTGGGCAGGGTCGTCCACAGCAGCCGCAGGCAAGGCCCCGGCCAAGAGCATGGCCAAGGCAAGCAGGATGAAGAGAGTATTTTCAAAAATCTTCATGATATTTCTCCTATTGCGTGGTGTGAAAAACAATGGATTCTCCCAGGGCAAAAGTCTTGTTGCCGACGCTGATGCGTTCCGCCCGGCCATGGGCCTCAATGAGGATTCTGTCAGGGGAGACCTCGGCATGGTTCTCCAGGATATAGTTGCGCACGCTTTGCGCCCTGGCCTGGGCCAGGTCCTGGTTGCCCTCTTTAAAGGAATTGATGGTCAACTGGAACCGCTGGTTGCTCGCCATGACCGATCCCACGGCGTCGAGGTTCGGCAGGGCTTGCTCCGAAAGCACGGCGGTGCCTGTTTCAAAGGTGATCCACTCCAGGACCATTTGCCGAACGCCGATGACTTGGGTCCTGTAGGAAAAGTTGCCGCTCCTGTTCAAGTTCAAGGCGGCTTCGCGAGCCATGCTGCCCTCGGGATAATACCCGAGGTAGGTTTTCCAGGCTTGGACCGCCTGATAGTCCTCGCCAAGGATGGTTAGGGCAGCGGCCTTGTTGTACAGGGCATCGGGTTGTCCCGGGGCTTGGCTCAACACAAGATTGTATTGGGTGAGCGCGCCCCGCGTATCACCTGAATCCATGAGGTTGTGGCCCAGGTAGACCCGGGCGGAAATGTAATCTGGGTCCAATTCCAGGGCTTGTTCATAGGCTTTGCGCTCGTTTTCCGAGTCGTCCAAGGCCCAGTGGGCCACTCCCAGCCAATAGCGGTATTGCGCCGAGTCCGGATTCAGCCGAACAGCCTCCCGCAGATGGTCTTTGGCTTGCTCGGGCCGGTCCAAGGCGAGCAGGAAGCGGCCAAGGTAATACTGGGTTACCGAAGAGTCCGGGTGCTCCGCCACCCTGGCCTCGAACTCGCAGGCACCTTCTTCATGAAGATCTTCCCGCAGGTACCAATTTCCAGTCACTTGATCGTCCATGTAATGGACTGCGGCGCATCCCTGAACAACAAGCAGCAGGAGTACGCACATGCCTCCCCGAGTCCAAAATTTCAACGCTTTCCTCCTTGGCGGTTGAATGGTCTTCCGGGGGAATGTTATATATTATTTATCCTACCTCATATTTTCGCGCCATAGGGGAATCCCCTTTTGGGCATAAGGATTTTCCTGATCCTTGCCTCAACGAGGTTTCCAGCATCTCCTGTTGAGAATCTCGCCAAATTGGCCAGACCAAGTTTCACTATGTGAAACGAGTTGTTGTAATGTGGAATTTTTTTGACTGGAAGTATTTTCCAAAATATATTTCGCAACGGAATCGAGACCCAAGTTGTCGTAGCGGTTTGCAATACTTCTTTTTATTTGAAGTTAGCATCGGTATTGGAGGGATTGATGTTTGTTACTGATCTTTCCCTGTATTCGCGGAGGAGGGAAGATCCCAACGCCAAAGATGATTAGGAGGATGTCATGAAAAAGGTTATGGTATTGGCCCTCGTCCTTATGGCCACAATCAGCCTGAGCGCCGTGTGCGAAGCAGGAGTCGTGCTCAAGCTCGCCCACTACGCCAACGCCGATCACCCGGGCAACGAAGCGGCCCAGATGTTTGCGGACGGTGTTGCCGAGCGGACCAACGGTGAAATCACCGTTGAGATTTACCCCAACAACGAACTTGGCAATCCGCCTGAGGTCCTTGAACAGAACGTCCTGGGCGTTATCGACATGAGCCTGCCCACTCAGGGCCAACTCGCCAAGTACTCCCAGCGCTTCGGCTGCGTCATGCTCCCTTTTGCCTTTGAGGGATACGACCATGCCTACAGCGTGTTGGATGGTCCCTTCATGGCATGGGCCGGTGAAGAACTGGAAGCAGCCGGGCTGATCTTCCTGTCCAATTGGGAATGGGGATTCCGCAACCTCACCAACAGCGTGCGTCCGATTAATACTCCCGAGGATGTCGAGGGCCTGAAGATCCGCACTCCGCCGGAGCTGTCCAACCAGTCCGCCATGGAAGCCCTGGGCGCCACCGTGCAGACCATCCAGTTCTCCGAGCTGCCCATGGCCTTGCAGCAAGGCGTTGTGGACGGCCAGGAGAACCCGGTCAGCGTGATTTATGCCTATAAGATTTATGAAACCCAGAAGTACTTGGCCATGACCGGCCACACCTACAACTCCATGGTCCACGTCATCAGCAAGGAGACCTGGGATCAACTGACCCCTGAACAGCAGGTGATCGTGCGCGAGGAAAGCAAAAAGGCCGGCGACTTCATGCGCCAGACCCTGCGCGACGCCGAGGCTGACCAGATCCGCATGCTCGAGGAATTGGGCATGGAAGTGACCTATCCCGACGTGGCCCTGTTCAAGGCCAAGATGGAACCCGCCTACGCGCGCATGGAAGAATCCGTGGGCTCGGAAAACCTTGCCCGCTTCTTGGAAATGCTGGAAGAAGTCAGGTAGCATCCTCCTGTACTCTGGCTGGTCGCGCCCAACCTCTCCATCCCACTTCGAGGTTGGGCGCGGCGCCAGCCAAACGCGAGACGGATCAGAAATGACCACATTGGCAATATTTATGGCTCTCATCATGCTCATCATGTTGGGAGTCCCTGTTGCGGTGGCCATGGGCCTTACCGCGGTCTGCACCTTCCTGGTCATGGGACAGGCCGACATCCTGCCCATGGTGGCGCAACGCATGTACGCGTCCACCACCTCCTTCACCCTGCTGGCCATCCCCTTTTTCATCTTGGCCGGCAACCTCATGAATACGGGCGGCATCACCGAGCGCATCTTTCGATTCGCCCGCGCCATGGTCGGGCACATCTGGGGGGGGCTCGGACAGGTCAACGTCATCGCGAGCATGATTTTTTCAGGCATGTCCGGGGCTGCCGTGGCCGACGCCGCAGGACTGGGCATGGTGGAAATGAAGGCCATGAAGGACCACGGCTATGATTGGAAATTCTCAGCAGCGATCACGGCCGCCTCGTCCACGATCGGCCCCGTGATCCCGCCCAGCATCCCCCTGGTCATCTACGGCCACTTGACCGGCGTATCAGTCGGCAAACTTTTTTTGGCCGGGGTGATTCCCGGCGCGCTCATGGGCTTGGCGCTTATGATCGCCGTGTATTTCGTCTCCAGGAAACGCAATTACCCCCGTGATGACCGCGCCGCGATCATGGAAATCCTGATCAGCGGAAAGGATGCGTTCTTGCCCCTCATGACCCCGGTGCTCATCGTGGGCGGCATCCTCAGCGGCAAATTCACGCCCACCGAGGCCTCGGTCATCGCTTGCATCTATGCTTTGATCTTGGGCCTGTTTGTGTACCGCTCCATTCGCATCAGGGACCTGCCCGGCATATTTTGGAACACCCTGACCCATTCAGTCAGGATTCTGTTCATTATCGCGACCGCCGGGTTCTTCGGCTGGCTCCTGATCATCCAGCGGATTCCGGTCCAGGTCATTGACGGGCTGTCTTCCGTGAGCGACAGCGCCGGCGTGGTCATGCTCATCATTATCTTCATTCTGCTCCTGTTCGGCTGCTTTTTGGAAGGCATTGCCGTGCTGCTGATCACCATTCCCATCTTCCAGAAGCTGATCGTGCACTTCGCCATTGATCCCGTCCAGTTCGGGGTGGTCATGACCCTGGCGTCCATGATCGGGCTGCTCACGCCGCCGGTGGGCATGTGTTTGTATGCGGTGTCGAGCATCACCAAACTCAGTATCGGCGAACTCTCCAAGGAAATGTGGCCTTACCTTTTGGGGATATTCATGGTGCTCTTGGCCGTTGCCTTTTTCCCGCAGATTTCCCTGTGGCTGCCCAACCTCTTGATGGGAGAATAGACTATGGACACGACCTTGTTCCCTCAAGAGGAAGCCCGGGGATGGCTGGCGACCTTTGATAAATACCTGGTGTTCGCCCTGCGAACGATCTGTGTCATCTGCTTTACCGTGCTGCTGTTGCTGCTTACGGGCAATGTCTTTGTCCGGTTTTTCCCGGTAGCCGCCTTTTTTTGGTTCGACGAGATCGTGGAGTGGTCGTTCGCCTGGATGATCTTTTTCGGAGCTGCGGCCTTGTGGGCCCGGGACGATCATTTTCGGCTGGAGTGGATTCACGACAGGCTCAAAGGCAGCGCTACCGGCCACATTATGACCGCGGCCGTGGAGATTTTGGCCCTGGCCTTCATTGTTGTCTTTTTCTATCAGGCTTTTCGCCTGACCTACTTGGCCAAGGACTGGACGCCGGTGTTCAATGTGTCGCGGCGATTTCTCTACGTATGCATGCCCCTATCCGGCCTGATCATGGTCGGATACTCCGTGCGCAACGTGATACGCGATATTTCGGCCTTTGTGAGGTTGAGAAAAGAGAAAGAATAGGAATGGTCGGGGCGGGTATCCCAACCCCCCTGGGTCAGAACGGCCCGGGGGGTTTCTTTTGGGTGGAGCAAGCAGAGTGGGTGGACTCCACAAGAAAAGGGGCCACATGTTTTACCATGTAACCCCTTGGAATTTTTGGTCGGGATGGAGTGATTCGAACACTCGGCCTCAGCGTCCCGAACGCTGCGCTCTAACCAGACTGAGCCACATCCCGCTGCTGGAATTCGTTACTATAGGTGAAGCCGACAGCCTTGGCAAGGGGAATGTTGTTGGGTCTCCTTGGTTGTCAAAACCGGCTTCCTGCTCTATTGTTTAACAATAGCAATGAATTCGCCCCCCTTCCCGGAGGGGCAAGGGGCATGCATTGATTGTCCGCATGAGGGAAACGTTGGGGTAAGTGATTGGACTTTCTCCAGCATTTATGGCAAAGATATTATAACACTGGGGAATACATCCTTACTCATATGCTCTGGAACAATGGGTGCCATCCCAAGGAGAGGTGTTTTGATCAAAGTCGTTGTAGTCGATGATTCCGCTTTCATGCGCAAGGCCTTGAGCACCATGCTTGAAAAGGATCCGGGCATCTCTGTTGTGGCCACGGCCCGAAACGGCGAGGAAGGCCTGGAACAAATCCGCGCCCATTCGCCCGACGTGGTCACCCTGGACATTGAGATGCCGCGAATGGACGGGCTCACCGCGCTCCGCCACATCATGATGGAGATGCCCAGGCCCGTGCTCATGATCAGCTCCTTGACCGTGGAAGGCGCGGAATCCACGCTCAAGGCCCTGGAGCTGGGCGCCGTGGACTTTATTCCCAAGCAATTATCCAAAGTCTCCCTGGACATCGTTAAGATCGAGGACAACCTGCGGGCCAAGGTCAAAGAGATCGCCAGGCGGAAATTCCGCGCGCCTCGGGCCTCCCGCGCCACAACCGCCAAGACGGCGGCCGCGCAAGACGCGGGACCCGTGGTCAAACCCTCGGGCAAGACCCAGTTGCGCGACGTGGTGGCCATCGGCGTGTCCACAGGTGGCCCTCCGGCCATGCAGAAGATTCTTTCCGCCTTGCCCCAGGATTTTCCCGCTGCCATCCTGGTGGCCCAGCACATGCCTGCCGCGTTTACCGGCCCCTTTGCCAAGCGCCTGGACGGAGTCAGCAAAATCGCGGTCAAGGAAGCGGAACACGGGGAAAAATTGCTCGCTGGAACCGCGTACATCGCTCCGGGTGGCCGCCATCTGTCCCTGGCGCAAAAGGTCAGCCATAAGGAAGTGGTGGTGGCGGACGAGCCTGCCGAAGCCTTGTACAAACCCTCGGCCAATGTATTGTTCGAATCCGTTGCCCAGGGTGTTGGCCGCCGTGCCTTGGGCGTGGTGCTCACGGGCATGGGCAGCGACGGCCTGGAGGGCATGCGTCTTCTCAAGGAAAAGCAGGGCAAGGCCTTGGCCCAGGACGACGCGAGTTGCGTGGTCTATGGCATGCCCAAGGCCATAGTGGACGCCGGACTTGCCGACGACATCGTTGATGTGGAGTATATGGCAGGCGCAATCATGAATAATTTGTACAACCCCTGACGAACCAGCGGCCCGGCTGCAACGGCCCTGGGCGGCTCAAGACAAGCTAGGGGGGGAATATGGCGAACACCTCGGCGACACCCGAACGGGACGAGATACTCGCCCAGCTTCGCAGCAACGACGTGGGCACCATACGCGACGGCGCTTTTTCCGCCGGCCAGGCCAAGTGCGTGGAGGCCGTGCCTGTACTCATCGAGCTTTTGGGCGGAGAGAATTTGGGGGTGCAGGAAGCTGCTGATATGGCCCTGCGCCAAATAGGCGGTCCGGAAGTGGTCAAGTCCGCCATGCCCTTGTTGCGCTCGGACGAGGCCCCGGTGCGAAATACAGCCATGGACCTGCTGCGCGAAGTGGGGCAGGAGGACTTGGAGTCCCTGATCGCCTTGATAAAAGACAATGATCCGGACATTCGCATTTTTGTATCGGATATCCTGGGTTCGTCGGATTCCTTGATGGCGGTGCAGCCCTTGTGTCACGCCCTGCTGCAAGACCCCGAGGTCAATGTCCGCTACCAGGCCGCTGTGAGCCTGGGCGAGTTGGGCCGGAGCGAAGCTGCCCAGTGTCTGAACAAGGCCCTCAGCGACGAGGAATGGGTGCAGTTTTCCGTGATCGAGGCCCTGGTCAAGATCCGCGACGAGTCTTCGGTGAGCGCTTTGGTCAAGGCCATGGATTCCAGCTCCGACCTGGTGGGGTCCATGATCGTGGACGCCCTGGGGGAAATGGGCAACGTCAAGGCTGTAGGCAAGCTGCTCAAACGTATGGACGATTCGCCCACTGCCCTGCGCAACAAGATCGTCAAAGCCGTGGTCACCATCCTGGGCGGACGATCCCTCACTTTGCTCTCGGAATTGGAACGTGAGAAGTTCCATGACTACTTGCTCATCGCCATGCGTGACGAGGATATGGAAGTCCAGGATGCGGCCATGTCCGGGCTCTGTCACATGGGCGGGGAACAGGCCACGGCCGAGGTCGTCTCTTTGGGTGGCAAGCTTGATCCCAGCCGGGACCAGGAGCGCTTGGAGCAGGTAATTGGTTGCCTGGCCACCATGGGAATCAATCCGGCACTGGAAAGCGCGATCCGCGAGGGCACCTGGAAGGAATCCCTGATTGCTGTCCGCGCGGCCGGGGTCATTGGCGACTCGGCCCTGGCCGGAGTGATCCTTGAAGTCTTTGAGCAAAAGGACCGGGACCTGCAACGGGTGTGCGTGGAGACCCTGGTCAAGATCGCCGGACCCGAGCAAGAACCGTTTTTTCTCAACTTGCTGGAAACCCATGATGACGGCGAAATCCTGCGCATGGCCGTACGTTTTGTCGGAGTCACCCTGCGCAGCCAAGTCCTGGGGCCGACCCTGTTTTCCCTGCTTTCCCATCCCTATGACGACGTCAAGGAAGCCGCCTTGGACGGATGCGTGGCCATTGGCGGTCCGGATATGAACGCCAGGTTCCGCGAATTGTTCCAAAGCGAAGATCCCATGGACCGCTTTTTGGCGACTCATGCCCTGGGGCGCTTGGGCGTTGCCGACAATCTCGAACAAATCAAGCTGGCCCTGGTCGACGAAGTGCCGGACATCCGCAAGGCCGCTGTGGAAACCTTTTCCGATGTGTGCGTTGACGACAAGTATCTGCCGTTGCTGCTGCCCGTCTTGGACGATGAGCACCAGGAAGTCCGTTTGGCGGTGGTGGAGATGTTGGGCCTGTGTACGGGCGAGGAGACCGTCCCCCACCTGGAGAGGGCCTTGGAGGACGAGGACGGCTGGGTCAAGATCAGGGCTTTGGAGGCCCTGGCCGAGCGCGGTGTGAAAACCGCCGTGCCCGCTATCATCCCCATGCTCGCCAGCGAAAATAAAATTTTGGTCCTCAAGGTAGTGGAAGCCCTTGGCGCCATTGGCGGCCAATCCGCGTTTCGCGCCCTGCTCGACCTCCTGGGCAGGGATGACCCGGAGTTGACCTCTGCGGCCGAGGACGCCGTGGCCAAGCTCAAGGACAGGCAAGGGGAGGCGATGTAAATGTCCAGCCTGTTCTCCAAGTCCATTACCCTGCGCAAGGAACTCAAGATCGGTGACGAGGAGTTCACCCAGCTCAGGGACTTTATTTACGACCAGAGCGGCATCTACATTGCCGACAACCGCAAGTACCTGCTTGAAAATCGTCTGGCCAACAGGCTCAAGGAGCTCAATCTCAAGGACTTCGGCGAGTATTACTATTATCTGCGGTACGACGCGGGAAAACGCAGTGAATTGAACCGGCTCTTTGAAGTGGTCACCACCAACGAGACCAGTTTTTTCCGCAATCCGCCCCAACTCAGGGTGTTCCAGGAAAAGGTCTTGCCCGAGGTCCTGGACGCTCAGCGCAAAAAGGGAACCAAGCGTCTGCATATTTGGTCCGCGGGCTGTTCCACCGGAGAGGAGCCCTATACTCTGGCGATTATCCTGCGTGAAGTGCTGCGCACGGAGATCGCGTCCTGGAACATCAAGATCACGGCCAACGATTTGTCCGAGGCCGTGCTTAAGGCCGCCAAAGCCGGGCTGTACACGGAATACTCCTTGCGCACCACGCCCAAGGAGATTGTGGAGCGCCATTTCATTAAAAAGGACCAAAAATTCGAGATCAAGCCGGAATCCAAGAATTTGGTTTCCTTTGGCCACATCAACCTGAGCGACCGCATGGCCCTCAAGCGGTTGGAGCGGTCCCAGATCGTGTTTTGCCGCAACGTGATCATTTATTTTGACGACGTCATGAAAAAGAACGTGATTTCATCGTTCTATGACAATTTATTGCCAGGGGGCTTTTTGCTCATCGGTCATTCCGAGTCCCTGCACAATATATCCCGGGCGTTTTCACCCATCCACCACCCCGGAGCCATAGTGTACAAGAAGGAATAGGAGGGGTATTCCAAAGACGTCGGACTGAATTGGAATAGGCCTCAAGAGATGAACTTGGATGCGGTAAGGGCTGTGTGTTGGAAGGCAAGATTCTTTCCGTGGCGAACCAGAAAGGGGGTGTGGGCAAGACCACAACTGCCCTGAGCCTTGGCGCGGCCCTTGCAAAACGGGGGAGGCGGGTGCTGGTCCTGGACCTGGACCCCCATGCCAGCGCGTCTGTGCATTTGAAGGTCTACCAGGAACAGGTGACCCACTCGATCATGGACGTGTTCGGGGACAGGGAGACCGAGCCCTCGGAGATATGGCGCAAGGTGCGCATGACGCCGCATGGCCAGGCCTTTGATTTCGTGCCCAGCCATACGCACATGACGGACCTGGAGACTGATCTGAAAATGCGCCAGGACAAGGGCATGATCCTCAAGCACATGCTCGCCGAGGTGCGTCACGAATATGACTATGTGATGATCGACTGCCCGCCGCACATGGGAGTGCTGCTGATCAACGCTCTTGTGGCCGCGGACTTGGTGATCATTCCCATACAGACGGATTTTTTGGCCGTGCACGGGCTGAAGCTGCTCTTTGAGACATTTCGCACGCTGAACAGGATCTTGGACCAGCCCATCGCCTACCGGGTTTTGGCCACCATGTTCGATGCCCGCGCCGGAGCATGCCGCAGAGTGCTCAACCTGCTCAGGAAAAAGATGGAGACCAAGATATTCGAGACCGTGATCAACATGGATACGAAGTTCCGGGAAGCCAGCGCTCAGGGCGCGATCATCTCGGACCTGTACCCGAACAGCCGGGGCGCGCATCAATACAATCTTTTGGCCAATGAGTTGGAAAGCTTATGGTGAAGACGCCGGAACAATACTTCGAGGACCAGGAGTTCCTGTCCGACCCCCGGGAAAGCGACGAGGAACTGACCGAGGCGGAAAAGGCCTTTTTGGAGAAATATCTGGGCCTGGATGAAGCCGACATCCTCGAAAAGTTGGGCATTGAGGCTCCGGTGCAGGCCGAGCAAGTTGAGCTGGGCGCGCCTGAAGCGGTCGCCGGGGATGCGGAGGAAGTCGCTCCGGATGTGGTTGGGGATCCCTTGGCCGACCACGTGGAGGATGTGGCCGAAGCCGTGGCTGAAGTGGTCGAGGGCGATGCGGCTGATATCGAACTGGAGCCTTTGGTGGCGTCCGATGCCGAGGTGGCCCACGCTGTATCCGAAACTTTTGCCGATGTGGTGGCCGAGGCCGAGGCAGCCCCGGCCGTGGCGGAAGAAGAACTTGCCGATCTGGTGGAGCAGGCCGAGGAAGCGGTGTTGGAGGTTCCCGAGGATATAGCCGAGTCCTTGGCCGAACCTGAGGAAGCCCTGGACGCTTCCTTGAAAGCTCAAGATGAAATCCAACTGGTCAGTTTTTTCGTGGGCAAGCAGGAGTATACCACGCCCATCGAGGCGGTGCAGGAAGTGGTGCGGGCCGTGCCCGTGACCAAACTTCCCGAGACGCCGCAATATTTCGCGGGCATTGTGAATTTGCGGGGACGGGTCACGCCTTTGGTGAAGTTGAGCGTACTGCTCAAACGTCCCTTTTCCAAGACCGAAACCAACGCCCCCGAGGAAGACAACGAGGAAAAATTCATTGTTGTCTGCCGCCGCAAGGGATTGCAGGTCGGGCTGCTGGTGCACGAAATGGCGACCATGTACCGTGTTCCCCAAGACGCCGTGGAGTGGTCCATAGAGTCGCGCATGGGCGGCACGGCAGAGTTTGTAACGGCGTTGCTCAGGCGGGGCGAGGACCTTATCGGCGTGGTGTCGGTGGACGGTATTGTGGACAAGCTCATCAAGAAGCAGGGGACTTGATTATGCCCAAGCACATTCTCATTGTCGACGACTCCAAGACCGTACGCAACTTGGTGGCATTCATTATGAAAAAGGAAGGGTTCAGCGTGACCACGGCGGAAAACGGCTATGACGGGCTGGAAAAGCTCTACGCCATGGAGTCCGTGGACCTGATCATTTCCGACGTGAACATGCCGCGCATGGACGGCTTCACCTTTATCAAAAACTTGCGCGAACAAGAGGCCTACCGGGACACGCCCGTGGTGATCCTGTCCACCGAGGGCCAGGACAAGGACATCCAGACCGGTCTGGATCTGGGCGCGAACCTGTATATGGTCAAACCGGCCCAGCCGGATAAACTGGTGCGTAACGTCAAGATGCTCCTGGGGTAATGGCGGGATGACGCACGAGGCTTTGTCAAGGAAAAGGATGGGCGCATGAGCCAAGATTTTAATGATCCTGAACTGTTCGCGGACTTTATCATTGAGGCCCGGGAGCATTTGGAGACCATTGAACCCAATCTTCTGGAGCTGGAAAAGGATCCAGGCAACCTGGGCCTGCTCAACGACATCTTTCGCCCCATGCACTCCCTTAAAGGGGCCTCGGGCTTTTTGGGCCTGAACATCATCAACCGCCTGGCGCACAAGGCGGAGAACATCATGGAGGAGCTGCGCAGGGGAGCCATGCCCGCCACGCCCGAAATCATGGACGTGATCCTCTCGGCCACAGACGCCCTGCGCTCCATGATCGAGAATCTGGAAACCGAGGGCAACGAGGGCGACGTTGATGTGGAGCCCATTGTCGCCACCATCGAGGCCCAGCTTGCCGGGGAATCCGCTCCTGCCCCGGCCAAGGCGCCGGCTCAGGACCCGGAACCCGCTCCGGTTGCTCCTGCCGAGCCCGAAGCCTCGGACGATACTCCCATCACCGACCTTGACCCCGATCCCGAGCCCAAGCCGGAAAGCTCTTCCTCGTCGAGCAGCCAGGACCGGCCCACATCTGCTCCAGTCCAGCTCTCGGATATGGAGCCCTATAGCCTGACGTCCTTTGGGGTGAGCCACCTCAACGACTTCCTGGAAGAGGCCGTGGACAACATCGCGGACATGAACCGGGTGCTCTTGGAACTGGAACAGGATCCCCAGGCAGAGGGCGAACTGGTCAACGATTTGTTCCGCTACTTCCATAACATCAAGGGCAACAGCGGCATCATCGGTTTCAACGAGGTCAACTCCTTGACCCATGAGGCCGAAACCTTGCTCAACCGGGTGCGCAAGGGCGAGATGGAATGCTCGCGTCCGCTCATCGACCTCTTGCTGTCCGTGGCCGACCGCATTGAAATCCTGATCCAACGAGTAGACAGCAGTTCTGGCCAGGTCACTCCCGTGGACATCAGCGACATTGTGGGGCGGCTGCAGCAAGGCGTGGAATTGAACAGGGTCGAGCCTTTGTCCGCGCCAGAGGAACCGGAACCCGAGCCTGCCCCGGCTGAACCCGAGCCCGAGGCCGAGCCCGAGCCGGTGGCTGAACCGGATCCCGAACCGGAACCGGCGGGAGACGCTTCTGCTGTAAGTTTTGATCCTGACGACGTGGCTGTATTCAAGAGCACTGTGGCGCAAAGTTTTGAAAAAATGAATTCGTCCATGGATTTTTTGGCCCAGGACGACTCGCAGAGCGAATACGTGGACAGCTTGTACCGCTCCCTGACCACGGTTCGCAATTCCGCGGGGTACATGGGCTTTGACGAGGTCAAGGTGTATGCCGACCGCACTGCGGGACTGGTGGACCAGGGCCGCCAAAGCGGCATTGGCTTCGATGCCTTGCTCGACATCCTGCGCCAGGAATGCTCCATTCTCAAGGACATGGCGGAAAAGGAGTTGGAAACCGCCCGGGCCTTGGCAGGTGGCGAGGACGACTCTCCGCCGCATGAAGAACCAGCGGAGGCCGCGCCCGAACCAGCACCCAAGCCAGAACCTGAACCAGAGCCTGAACCGGAACCAGAACCCGAACCTGAGCCCGAACCAGAACCCGAACCTGAGCCTGAGCCCGAACCAGAGCCCGAACCAGAGCTTGAGCCCAAGCCAGAACCGGAACCCAAGCCGGAGCCAAAGCCGGAGCCTGTTCCGGAAGCCGCACCCTCAACGCCGGTTCCACCTCCGGCAAGGCCTGGTGCGCCCCCGGCCCAACAGCAGCAAAAGCCCAAGGTCTCGTCCACCATCCGCGTGGACCATGAAAAGCTCGACCACCTCATGAATCTCATCGGCGAGTTGATCATCAACCGCAATCGCTTTGCCATGCTGGCCAAGAATCTTGAGGACGGCACCCTGGAAGACACCGGAGAAATCGCCCAGGACCTCACCGAAACCACCTATGCCATGGCTCGCATTTCCGACGACTTGCAGGACACCATCATGAACGTGCGCATGGTGCCCGTGCAGACCGTGTTCTCCCGTTTTCCCCGCCTGGTGCGCGACCTGTCCCGCAAGAGCGGGAAAAAGGTGGAGCTGATCATGGAAGGCGAGGAGACCGAACTGGACAAAAGTGTGGTCGAGGTCATCGGCGACCCCCTGGTGCACCTCATCCGCAACTCCGTGGACCACGGCATTGAAGCCGAGGCCGAGCGGCATAAGGCGGAAAAGCCCACCTCGGGCAAGGTCTGGCTGCGTGCCTACCACAAGGGCAACTCCGTGGCCATTGAGATCGAGGATGACGGCAAGGGCATTGATCCCGGCAAGATGCGCGAAGTGGGCGTGAAAAAGGGCATTGTCACCCCTGAAGAGGCCAAGAATCTCGACGACCGCGAGGCCATTGAGCTGATTTTCGCTCCAGGTTTTTCTGCGGCGGAAAAGGTCACGGACATCTCGGGCCGGGGTGTGGGCATGGACGTAGTGCGCACCAACATCAAGAACCTCAAGGGCAGCGTCAATGTCAGCTCCAAGCCGGGCCAGGGCACCAAGTTCACTCTTTCCCTGCCCCTGACCCTGGCCATTATCGACGCCTTGATGATCAAGGTGGCTGACGAAATGTTCGCCATCCCCTTGGACGCGGTGTCCGAAACTACCAAGATCGAGGCGGAAAAACTCACCGAGGTCAACAACCGCAAGGCCGTGACCCTGCGCGGCGAGGTTCTGGGCATTGTGGATCTTTACGAGCTGCTGGACCTGCCGTCACCCCCTGCCGAGCCTGAAATTCTGTCCACCGTGGTCATTCAGGACAACGAACGCCGCTTGGGCCTGGTGGTGGACCGCCTCCTGGAGCGCCAGGAGATCGTGATCAAGCCCTTGGGCGCGTATCTCGGCGATCAAACCGGCATTTCCGGCGCCACCATCATGGGCGACGGTTCTGTTGTCCTGATCCTCGACCCCCATGAGATTTACATCATGGCCACGTCCAAGGCCTTGTAGCCCTTTTAGTGCATGCATGAATAAAGGCCGCTCCCCTTAATGGGCAGCGGCCTTGTTGTTTTTTTCAAGCATGGTGGTCAGAATAACAACTTGCCGAAGCAGTAGCCTTGGCAGGCTATCCCGCCGAGCAGGAACAGCGCGCCAAGGATGATGGCGGGCTTTTTGCGCAGGGGAGCCGCGCCGCGCCGGACCCAACCCCAGCAGACACAGGCCAGGGCCAGCATCAAGGCGGCCAGGCCCAAACTCACCACCAGTATGTCGGACATGGGCGAGGTAGTGCGCAGGATCGGAATCAGGGTGTAGTAGAGCCAGGTCTGAAAAGGAAACTGGACGACCCCGGCCAATACAGCCCAAGTCGCAAAATGTTTGGCCGCATACGCATAATAATCCCTGCCGAAATCGTCGCGCTGGCGGCGCGCCAAGAGGTAGAGCAGGCCCAAGGCTCCGCAACTGCAAATCGCCAGGGCCGTGACTTGCCCCAACATGGGCCAGAAAAATGAGTCCAAGGGAATAGACGGCATGGAGCCGAAAAAGGTGGCCAGGGATGGGTCTATGGTGAAAGCCACGGGATACAGGAACAGGGTTCGTTTGAGAAAGAGCACGTAAATGATGGCCGCGGTCACGGTCAGGGCGCTCACCACGCCAAGCGTTATATGCGCGCCCTTGGCCTTGCTGAGCGCCTTCCAGGTAAAGCGGTAGGCCAGCATGAGCACCAGGGACAGGCACAAGAGCCCCCACCCCAGATACAGGGCCGGTCCTAGCGGTAGACCAGGCGTGACCAAGGGATCGCTGGTGT
>QZKZ01000345.1 GCA_004796465.1 Desulfovibrio sp. | reverse complement strand
TGCCGCCCTCACCCCGCCCACGGCTGATTCGCCCGTGGACGAAGTCTGCTGCGGCGCGCCTCCCTCCCCGCCCATGGATCCCATGGAGCGGCCGGGCTACCGGCTCATGGACTGGGTGGCCGGATTCGTGGACACGCCCATGGGACCGGTGCCCCAGGTCAAGACCACCCTTTCCCGCGCGGACAAGCTGGACGCCCTGTGGGCCAGGCTGGGTCCGGGACGCGGCGACTACGCCATTGCGCCGGGCCTTTACTGCGTGGGCGAGCCGGACAAGGACTCGGCCGTGCTGGTCACAGCCAACTACGGGCTCACCTTCTCGGCCATCCGCAAGGAGCTGGCCGGAGAAGACCTGTGGCTGCTGGTCCTGGACACGCGCGGCATCAATGTCTGGTGCGCCGCAGGCAAGGAGCTGTTCTCCACCCACGAGGCAGCCTACCGTGTCCAGGAGTGCGGCCTCGAAAGGGTCGTGGCCCACCGGGAGCTGGTGATGCCGCAATTGGGAGCCACCGGAGTCTCGGCGCGGGAGCTGAAAAAGCTGTGCGGCTTCGGCGTAAAGTGGGGACCGGTGCGCGCCGGGGATATTAAAGAGTATCTCCACGCGGACAAGGTTGCCACACAGGCCATGCGCAGCGTGGACTTTCCCATGATCGAGCGGTTCAAACTCCTGCCCGTGGAACTTTACCAGCTCCGCAAGCTGAGTGTGTGGATCGTGGCCGCGCTCTTTCTCATCTCGGGCTTGGCCGGGACCTTCTACTCCCTGGGCGCGGCCTGGCAGCGCGGCCTTATGAGCGCTTTGGCTTACTTTGCGGGCGTGCTGGGCGGCGCGGTCGCTGCCCCCCTGCTCCTGCCCTGGCTGCCGGGCCGGGCCTTGGCCCTCAAGGGCGGGCTCACGGGCTTGGTCTTGGGCGCTGCAGTGGCCGCCCTGTTCCAGGCCACGCTGGGCTGGTGGGGTATGTGCAGCCTGGCCCTGTTCAGCATGGCGGTAAGCTCTTTCCTGGCCATGAACTTCACGGGCGCGACCCCCTACACCTCGCCCTCGGGCGTGGAAAAGGAGATGCGCCGGTTCATGCCCGTGCAGGCCCTGGCCCTGCTCCTGAGCCTGGCTGGATGGATCGGGGCGGGCTACACCGGCTGGTAGAATCGCATAATCGAGGAAAACCCATGGAAAACATTCGCTATTTACCTGGCGTGACCACCCTGCGCCTTGATCCCGAAGCGTGCGTGGGATGTGGGGCCTGCGCCGAAGTCTGCCCCCATTCCGTGTTCCGGGTGGAGGACCGCAAGGCCCGCGTCGTTGACCGCGACGCCTGCATGGAATGCGGGGCCTGCGCCCTCAATTGTCCGACAGACGCGCTCGCGGTGGATCCGGGTGTGGGCTGCGCCGCGTACATCATCGCTTCCTGGTTCAAGACCAAGGACGGGGGATGCCGGGCCTGCTGCTGATCCGTCACCCAATGTTCACAACAATTCCGTAATTTGGGGCAGCATCATGAAAGGGGGAGAACCCAAATGAGCAACAAGCTTCGCGTGCTTTTCATCTGCGTGCACAACTCCGCGCGCAGCCAAATGGCGGAAACCTTTCTCCGGGACTTTGCCGGAGACCAGTTCGAGGTGGAGAGCGCGGGCCTGACGCCCACGGAGGTCAATCCCCTGGTGATCGAGGTCATGGACGAATTGGGCTTCGACCTGGCGGGCAACACCACCCAAAGCGTGTTCGACCTCTACAAGCAGGGCAAGATCTATGACTACGTGATCACGGTGTGCGACGATGCCATTGAAGAGGAATGCCCCACCTTTCCCGGGGTCACCAACCGCTGGCACTGGCCTTTCCAGGACCCGGCCAAGGCCCAAGGCAGCCACGAGGAAAAGCTGAAACAGGTGCGAGACATCCGCGATCAGATCAAGGTCCGGGTGGAGAACCCCTTTGGCCAACCTTTTAAAATCGAAACCATACTCCCTGGAGAGCGTATATGACCCAAGACCGCAAGCTTCGCGTGCTGTTCTTGTGCACCGGCAATTCTTGCCGCAGCCAAATGGCCGAGGGCTGGACCAAACAACTTAGGGCCCGGGAAATTGAATCCTACTCCGCGGGGGTGGAAAAGCACGGCCTCAACCCCCTGGCGGTCAAGGCCATGGCCGAGGCCGACGTGGATATTTCGTCACAGGCTTCGTCCCTGGTCGAGGAACTGGAGGTCCAGGAATTCGACTACGTGGTCACCCTGTGCGGCCACGCCAACGAGCACTGCCCCTTTTTCCCGGGTCCGGTCAAACGCGTGCACGCGGGATTCGACGACCCGCCCGCCCTGGCCAAAGACGCGGCCAACGAGGAAGAAGCGCTTGTGCATTACCGCAGGGTACGCGACGAAATCCGCGATTTCGTGGCTGCCATGCCCGGCAACCTCGACACCCCGGCCTGAGCCGGATCATACTATGAACACCTGGATTGCCGAGATTCTCGGCACTTTTTTCTTGGTCTTTGTGGGCACGGGCGCCATCATCACCGACCAAATGACGGGCGGTACGGTCACTCACCTCGGCGTGGCCTTGAGCTTCGGCCTGGTGGTCATGGCCATGATCTACGCCGTGGGCAACATCTCGGGCGCGCACCTCAACCCGGCTGTCACCCTGGGCTTCGTGGCCGCCGGACGGATGAAGCTGCGCCAGGCCCCGGCTTACATGCTCTGCCAGTTTTTGGGCGCGGTCCTGGCCAGCGGCCTATTGTTCCTGCTCTTCCCGGACCAGGCCGACTACGGCATGACCCTGCCCTCGGGAACCTGGGGGCAAGCTTTTGGCTTTGAAGTGGTGCTGACCTTCATGCTCATGTTCGTGATTCTCAACGTGTCCACGGGCGACATGGTCAAGGGCATCATGGCCGGTGTAGCCATCGGCGGCACCGTGGCCATGGCCGCCCTGTTCGCCGGACCCATCTGCGGGGCGTCCATGAACCCGGCGCGTTCCCTGGGCCCGGCCCTGGTGTCCGGCCATTTCGAACACCTGTGGATCTACCTGAGCGCGCCCTTTGTGGGGGCGAGCGCGGCCATGTGCACCTGCCGCCTGATCCAAGGCCCGGAGTGCTGCCCCAGCAACAACGGGGCCTGCTCCACCAACGGCCCGAAAGCTGCTGAAATGAAGGATGCATGAGTCCTGCGCCCCACTCCCACGGGAGTGGGGCGCGGACAAGCCGGCTTGGGCTAGTGGCCTGTAAAGGGGAAAGTTACCTTGTCAGCGTATCCGGTTCGTCAAGGACCGGACGCTGCACCCGGCGCAGGAAATAACGGCCCAGAAAGCGTTTGCGTGGCTTTTTATCCGGCTCATCTTGAGCCGCCTCGCCCACGTCGTCTTGGCCGAGCAGGATATGGATTTCCTTTGGGGAGAGTAAAGAACTCATGGAAGCTCCAATGGCGGTAAAAAGTGTGGGGGTGTGCTCAATCAAAGTGTCTGGTTTTCACCTCTCCCTGTGTTCGGCGACCAGGTAAAAGCAATTCCCATGCCCTTTGTGGGGTCAAGATGGTTTCACGGACAAGGGCCTGCTGGGAAACAGTTTTTTCAGGGTTTTGACGGCAAAAATTTCCCATATATCGGCAAAATTTCACACATCACGTCAGCCACCCCAGGAAAACCGGGCCGTCAAATCTTCTCGCCAAGAGGCGGTTTTCTGACGGGACCTGTCAAGACAAGTGACCAGGCCTGTTTGGCCCTGTCGTCACTTCCATGACAAAGCTCCGGGCCTGGTATTTACTCCTGGGGCCGGGCCAACTCGCCCTTTTCCACGTGCACGCCGACCATGGAGATGTTGTCCCTGCCGCCGGCGTCCAAGGCCAGGTCGAGCAGCTTGCGCAGCTTGGCCTCCAGGGTGGCGGAGTTGGTCAGCTCCTGCACCAGGGTCTCGTCGGTGAGTTCGCCGTAGAGCCCGTCCGAGCAGGCCAAGAGGATGTCGCCGGGAAAGACGTCGATCACGCCGCTTTCCGGCTCGCAAGTGCGGCAGCCCAAACACTGCAGCAGGAAGTTGCGCATGGGGTGGGTCCGGGCCCGGTACTCGTCGATCTCGCCCTGGAACCGCAACAGGCCGGGAATGGTGTGGTCCGTGGTCAAGCGGTTGGGGTTGCCGTCGCGCAGCAGGTACAGCCGGGAGTCCCCCACATGGGCCCAGTACACGTAGCTGTCGCGGAGGTAATACACGGTCATGGTCGAGCCCATGCCGTCCAGGTCCTCGCGGTGGGTGGACGCGGTGAGCACCCGCTCGTGGGCCGTGATCACCAGCCGGGCCAAGCTGCCTTCGGGGTCCCAGGTCTCGGGGTTGAACTCCATGAGGGTCTTGATGCCCAAGCCCGAAGCCACTTCCCCGGCGGATTCGCCGCCCGCGCCGTCAGCCACGGCAGCCAGGACCGAGCCGTCGCCGTACTGTTGGGTGAACAGCGAATCCTCGTTGTTGGGGCGAACATTGCCCGCGTGGGTCAAGCTTGCATAGGTGAACAACATATCTGGCACATCCCCCTTGATGAATCCCCCGCCAACGGATAGCTTGTTTTCGTTGGGGCGTCGAGTTGCTAACGCCCCTCAACTTCAGTACAGTTGTCTACTCAGCCAGAACATCGGAGCGATTTTGGCCAAGATTTCCTTGTTGTGCAAGACCGTCATTTGGGACGAACTGAAACTGCGCGAGCCCCTGTTCGGAGAATGGCGCATCTCCGAATTCATCGGCGCGGGCGCGTTCGGGTGCGTGTTCAAGCTGGAGCGCGAAGACCTGGGCCAATCCTTTGTATCGGCCCTCAAGGTCATCCCCTTGTCCCAAGACTATGACCGCCAAAACAAGTCCTTGGATTCGCTCAAGGAATCCTTGGGCAAGGACGCCCAGGAAATCCTGCACCTCTATCGTTTGTCCGGCCACACCAACGTGGTGGGCTGGCACAATCACCAGATATTTGTCAAGGAAGAAGAGGATTGCCTCACGGCCTACATCTCCGTGATGATGGATTATTTGCCCGACTCCCTGGCCAAGGAACTCAAGCAAGGCCCCCTGCCTCCCAAACGCTCCCTGGAGATATTCCTGGACTGCCTGCGCGGCCTGGAGCACATCCACGGCCAGGACATCATCCACCGCGACATCAAGCCGGAAAACATCTTCCTGGCCCCGGACGGCACGGCCAAGATCGGCGACTTCGGCATTGCCCGCCAGGTCAGCGAATCCACCCAGGCGCGCACGGTCACGGGCACGCCCCTGTACATGGCCCCGGAGGTGTACAAGGACCCCCTGGGCAGCGGCTATTCCTTTCCCGCTGACGTGTATTCCTTGGCCCTGGTGGCCTACGAGATGATCGAGGGCCGCCTGCCCTTCGAGGAAGACACGAGCAATTTGCAATCCATGGTCCAGCGCCGCTTTGCCGGGGAGGCCGTCACCTTTGCCAAGCCCCTGCCGCAAAGCCTCAAGGACTTCATGACCAGGGCCCTGGCCTTTTCACCCATGGACAGGTTCGCCACGGCCAGGGAATGCCGCATGGCCCTGGAACGGCTCAGCAGCGGCGTCCTGGACTCGGCCTTGCGAACGTCGGCCCCTGCCCGTCCCGCGGCAAGGGAAACGGACGAAGACGAGGCGTCCTACGCCAGGGCCGCAGCCATGCAAGAGGGCCACGAAACCATCGACCTGGGCGGGACACAGCTTGGCGGGGAAACCATGCTCCTGGAGGGACGGCTCTTGGACCGGGCCCGGGACGACAGCGCCAACGAAACCGTGCTGCTCACCAGCGCCTCTCCCCTCAACGGGGCCGACCCTGACCAAACCTGGGTCTGGCAAGCCCCGGACAGCGAAGAAGAGGAGCCCGGCAGCCAGCCTGATGCGCCGGCCGAGTCTGAACAGGTCCAGGACTCGCCCTCTTCCCCGGCGGACAGCAACGGTGAACTGGGATTCACCGCCGCAGGCCTCTCGGAAAGCCAAGCCCCTCGGACACCCCGCCGTTTGGTGCGGATCATGGAATGCGATCGAGCCGTGGACTTCCAGTTTTTCAGTAAAGAGGTCTGCAAACGTTTCATCGAGTTGGGCAGGGAGATGATCACTGAACAAGGGCACGTTCCCGTGGAATTGGGACCGATCCAGGACCTGCATGTGGACGCGGACCGGATTTGCGCCCGGCTCGTGTCCATTGGCCTGCTCGAAGGCATTGTCATGGGCGAACTGGAGGTGGAGGAAGACCATCAGTATGAAGTGGAGAGTTTGCTGGAGACCGAGAATTACCGGCTGCTTCCCAAGTACCTGGGCTTGCACCTCAACCGCGGAGAGAATAAGTACGTGCGCGCGGTGAACTTGAAGCTCATCGGCTTCAATCTGTACGAACCGCCGCAATAATGTGCGGCCAAGGCCTGCTTCCCCTTGACCAAAAGTCCATTGATCCGTAACCATTACTTGAGGCGGCATACCTCGTAATCCCATGATCGCATGGGTGTATTCATAACGGAAACACCAATGAAAGACGCACCACAGACCCAGCCCCAACGCATCGGCAAGTTCGAGATCATCGAGGAACTTGGCCGGGGCGGCATGAGCACCGTATACTTGGCCCGGGACTCCCTCCTGGACCGGCTGGTGGCCGTGAAGCTGATCCGTTTGCCCGACGACGCGGGCCCGGTGCTGCACGTCCAGTTCATCGACCGCTTCATCCGCGAGGCCCGGGCCATTGCCGGGTTGGATCACCCCAACGTGGTCAAGTTCCATGAGATCGGCGAACAGGACGGCATGCACTACATCGCCATGGAGTACATCAACGGCGGCACCCTGGGCCGTTTGATCAGCGACCGGGAGCCCCGCGACCTGCGCGAGCGCCTCGACCTCATGCTCCAGATCCTGGACGGAGTGGCGGCCATCCACGAGGCCGGGCTGGCCCACCGCGATCTCAAGCCGCGCAACATCATGCTCACCTCCAAGGGCCAGATCAAGATCATGGATTTCGGCGCGGTGTTGCACGAGGAAGGCGACCGGGCCGACGACCAGGTCCTGGGCACGCCCCGCTACATGTCCCCGGAGCAGCTGCAAAAGCAGCCCGGCGATTTCCGCTCGGACATCTTTTCCCTGGGTTCAATCTGCTATGAGCTGATGACGTTCGCCAAGGCCTTTCCCGGCGATTCCTTCACCGAAGTATCCCAGATGATCCGCAAGGAAGCGCCTGTGCCGCCCTCGCAAATCGACATGCTCCTGCCGTCCAGCCTGGACGCCATCATCGGCAAGGCCATGGCCAAGCCCCCGGCAGAGCGGTACCAATCCTGCCGGGAGATGGCTTCGGGCCTCAAGCGCTTGGTGGCCCCGTTCATGGAAACAGACAACGGCGAGGCCGGGTTTCGCGAACTCAGCTTTGCGCCCGGTGAAATCATCTTTTCCCAGGGAGATCCAGGCGACGCGGCCTATTTGCTGAAAAAGGGCAAGGTGCGCATCCTCAAGCACACGGAGAACCGGGAGCGGGAAATCAGCGTGTTCACGCCCATCGCTCTGTTCGGGGAGATGGCCATCCTCCTGCCCCAGGGTTGCCGCACGGCATCGGCCGTGGCCTTGGAGCCGTCCATGGTCACCGAGATCACCCGGGAAAACTTCGAGGCCCTGGTCAAACAATCCCCCCGTTCCATCCAGGCCGTGCTCAAGGTCCTGGCCACCCGCTTGGCCGACCTCACGGCGCGCTGGGTGGCCCTGTGCGACGTCCGGGAAGAGTCATGACCCCGGAGCCCGCGCGCGAGGCTTCCCCCTTTACCAGCCAAGACACCGTTCTTGTGGTTGAAGACAGCCGCATGGTGGCGGCCTATTTGCGCCAGGCCCTGGAAGGGGTGCTGGGGCTCACCGTGGTGGTGGTCACGACCTATGCCGAGGCTGAAGCCCTGCTGAAAACACGGGGTCAGGAATTTTTCATGGCCCTGCTCGACCTCAACCTGCCTGATGCGCCCGACGGCGAGGTAGTTGACCTGGCCCTGTCCCACTCCATTCCAGCCGTGGTGCTCACCGCCGTGGTCAACCGCGAAATTCGCGCCACCATCGTGGCCAAGGGCGTGGTGGATTTCGTGCTCAAGAGCCGCGACGCCGCGC
>QZKZ01000369.1 GCA_004796465.1 Desulfovibrio sp. | reverse complement strand
CCATGGGCACGGGAATCACCAGGTCGGCCATGTGCGCGGTCTCATCAAAGAAGGAGGTGAAGCAGACCACCACGGTGTCCTTCAAAGCCTCGGCCAGAGCCTCGGGATCGGGCAGGCTGTAGAAGGGGTTGGCTTCGTAGGTGATGAGCACCTTGGGAGCGCTGGTGGAACCAGCCTTGATCTCTTCGAGATAGGCGACCAAGTCGCCGGCCAGCATGTCCTTGGGCTCCATGGCCTTGTCCACGGCGGGCTCGATGTCGCCGACCACAGTCATGCCGCCTTCAGCGCCAAAGGAGCCGATAAGCACGTTGAGCGCCACGCCCATCATGTGGGCGGCAACACCAGCGCCTTGGCCGAACTCGGAGCCGACAACCACCAAGCGTTTCTTGCCGGTGTCCGCGAGATCCTCGGCCATGGCCTTGAGGTCCTCGGCAGTGACGCCCGAGAGTTCCTCGACCTTGGCCGGGCTGAAGCCCTCGGCCAGGGCGATGATGCCGTCCAGGCCAGGACCGGAAGCGCCCATGGCGACCAGTTCCTTGACCAAGCCCAAGGCCACGGCGACTTGCGAGCCGGGCAGGGCGGGCACCCATTGGTCGGCGCCTGCAGCGGTGTTGTTCTGCACCGGGCCGACGTAGACATACTTGTTCTCGGGTTCGGTGTAGGCGTAACCGTGGTCGATCTCGTCGCCGTATTCGCGGCCTTCGGCGTAGGCGCGGCGGTTGGCAACCACGGTGCCCCAGCTTTCCAGGACATCCGCGCCCAGGGCGAGCACGTATTCGGCGTTTTCAAAGTCAAAGCCGAGTTGGCCTTCGCCGCCCATGACGCCGCGCCAGGCAGCGGATGCCTGCTGGGCTTCGCCGGGCATGACAAAGTACTTGTCCGAACCTGCCTCGGCAACAAAGGCCGAGAAAACTTCGTTCACTGTGCCGTTTTCATCGCCGCTCACAAAAGCCAGCTTGTCGCCGCCCTTGGCGTCGGCCACCACTTCTTCCAGGAAAGCCAAAGCGTTTTCCATGGTCGCGGCGCTGAATGCGCCGTCCGCCGACTTGAACAGGGGGTCGGTCAGGGTGGTGCGCGCCGGGCTATAGAGCATCTGAACTTCCGCGGCAGCAAGGGAGGAGATCTTGCCTTGGCTCAGGGGATGCTCCGGGTCGCCGACAGCGCGGATGGGCAGGCCGCCCACGGTGCGAACCATGAGGCCGCAGCTCGAGGGGCAGATTTTGGACGTCACGGAGACGTATTCGGACGGGCCGCTGGGGTTCTTGGGAATCCAGGGCCAGTTCTGGGTCCAAATGGACATATCGTCCGTCATCTTCCACGGCAGGGGGGTAAACAGGGTGCCTGCGGCCCCGCCGAGAAGAACTTTCACAAATCCTCTTCTATCAAGTCCCATAATCGCACCCCTCTTATTTATGACAGACGTGACAGCCGTTGTTGGCGTCGGTGGCGTCAAGATGGCCGTCGTCGTTCAGGTCATAGACGTGGTCAGGATAGGCGTGGCACTCCTCGCACTCCCACATCTTCATGGTCTCGGTGGTGTAGCCCGTGAGCCGGTTGACTTCGATCGGGAGCGAGCCTTCGGCTTCGATCAGATCGGGGTGGCACTGGTTGCACAGGGCCTGCGGCGAGTCCTCGAATTCGGGGTGGCACATGCCGCAGTTGTCCAAAGAGTGGGCCATGTGGCTGAAGTACGCGTTGTCCGGCTGACGTTGGTACACCAGCCATTCAACTTCTTCACCGGCCTCGATCATCTCCACGAACTCAAGTTCGGCCTCGGTGTCGCCCAGGGGGGCCATGTGGCAGTCCACACACTGTTCAGTGGTGGGCAGGCCCGAGAACATAAGTCCAGCGTCGGTATCCTCGAAGTGGCAGTATTCACAGGAATCCACAGCTTCTTCCATGTGCGTCTTATGGGAGAATTCAATGGGTTGGGTTTCCTCGGTGAACAATACTTTGGGAAAAATCCACCATCCTACCACGAGCGCGGCCACGAAACCGACGAAGAAGGGTGCTGCTGCTCCCAAGCAGGGTCGGCCGTCGTCACGGCTGCAAGCTTGCGTGCTGTTCCTCTCCTCCATATCCTTTCCGCCTCTGATTTAAGGGTTATCGTGGAACCTCTCCAACTTACATTTCGTCGGTTGTTGTACGCACGAGCCAAGCAGGGTGTCAAGGTGAAACATTTCACGAGCCTTGACCTTTTCCTTTCCTGGCAAGGCTTCAAGGCAGGTTTTTCGACCGGGCTCGGAGGAAGGGGAAAGGACCGCCCGGTCCATTTCGGACATGGCGGTAATGGTGGTATTCGCACACCGGAAAAAGGAGGCGAGAATCAGCGCCCGTACACGTCGTCAAAGCGCACGATGTCGTCTTCTTCGAGGTAGGGCCCGCTCTGGATCTCGATGATCTCCACAGGCACCTTGCCGGGATTGGCCAAGCGGTGCTTGCTGGCCTTGGGGATGTCCACGGCCTGGTTCTCGGAAAGCAGCATCACGTCTTCGCCCACCTGCACCTCGGCCGTGCCCGAGATGACCACCCAATGCTCGCTGCGGTGGTGGTGCATTTGCAGGGACAGCTTGGCCCCGGGCAGAACCTCGATGCGTTTGATCTTGTAGTGGGGGCCTTCTTCCAGGACGGTGTAACTGCCCCAGGGCCGCCGCACCGTAAGGTGGCTTTCCACCAGGGGGCTGCCCTGGGACTTGAGCAACTCGACAACATCCTTGACCTTTTGCACCTGGTCCAAGGAGCAGATCAGGGTGGCGTCCCTGGTCTGGACCGCGATGATGTTGTCCAGGCCAATGGCGGCCAGTTTGCCGCTGGTGGAGACCAGCAAGCTTTTGCTGCAGCCCAGGGCAAGCACGTCGCCTTGTTGGGCCACGTCCTTGGTGTCCTTGCGGGCCAAGCGGTACAGCGCTTCCCAGGAGCCCAGGTCGTCCCAGCCAAAGTCCGAGGCCACCACGGCAATGGAGTCCACCCGTTCCATGACACCGTAGTCCACGGACACGCCAGGGATCTTGCCGTAGCTGCGCACGAGCGGAGTTTCCGAGCGTTCATCCCACCAGGCGGCCAGGTCGGGCTCGTGAGTGTGGACCGCGTCCAGGAGCTTATCCGCAGGCAAGAGGAACATGCCGCTGTTCCAGAAATGCTCGCCGTCGCGGTGATACTTTTCCGCGGTTTCCATATCAGGCTTTTCCACGAACCCAGCCACTTGAAAAGCCGAATCACCGAGTTCAGCGCCCCTGGCGATGTAGCCATACCCTGTCTCGGGGTGGCGGATCTCCATGCCAAAGGTGACAAAGCAGCCCTGGCCGGCCAGGTCCGCGCCCCGTGTCAGGCTCTCGGCCCATTTCTTTTGGTTGAGCACAACGTGGTCCGAAGGAAACACGGCAAGCAACGGCGCAGGACCGTTGTGTCCATGTTCCAGGGAGTCATCTATATGGTCAAGTGCCAGCAAAATCGCAGGCAGGGTGTTGCGGCGCAAGGGTTCGGGCAGGACCGTGATTCCCGGGCCACAGTCCAGCATCTCAATATGGTTGGCTACTTCAAAGCGGTTTTCCTCGTTGGTGACCACGATGATCCGGTCCGGCGGAAACAGGGTCAGGGTCCGCTCCAGGGTTTCTTGGAGCAGGCTGCTCTCGCCCTTGAGCGCCAGGAATTGCTTTGGCGACAAGGCCCGGGACAAAGGCCAGAGCCTGGTGCCCGAACCACCGGCCAGGATTACGGCAAAGGTGCGGGACAAGGGTGTTGCGTTGGGGTCCATGCACGTCTCCTGGCCCAGGGGGCGGTCTTAGAAGGTGAAGGGCGAGTTGAACTGGGCAAAGGGGCCGAGGTTTTGGTCCTTGCTGGACAGCAGGGGGTCGCGGCACGGCCAATCCACGGCCAAGTCCGGGTCGTTCCAGGAAATGCCCGTGTCCAGGTCCGGAGCATACAGGGCGTCTACTTTATACAGGAACTCGGTATGGGGTTCCAGGGTCAGGTAACCGTGGGCGAACCCCTTGGGCACCAGGAGTTGGCGAAAGTTCTCAGCGCTGAGGGTAAATCCTTCCCACTTGCCGTAGGTGGGCGACCCCTGGCGCAGGTCCACCACCACGTCATAGACCGCCCCGGCAGTGACGCGGACCAGCTTGGTCTGGGCCATGGGCGGCAATTGGAAATGCAGTCCCCTGAGCACGTGCTCGCGCTCGGACTTGGCGTGGTTGTCCTGGATGAAACTGATATCCAGACCTTGGGCCGCGAACAGGTCCAGGCGATAGGACTCCATGAAAAAACCGCGCGCATCGCCCAATACCGTGGGTTCGATGAGCAGGACGCCGGGCAGGGTGGTGGTGATGAATTCCATTTGAGAGATATCCCGAAAAAAGATGCAGCGTGGTGGTGTGCGCTGGGTCATACCTCAAGAGGCCGGTCAGGGGAAGGGGCCGGGAAGCCCTGAAAGGGGGACTTGCCCCGGAGCCTTTACGGAGCGCAACTGCGCTGCTCATGATTTCGGGGTTTCAGAATCAGCCGTACTGGGTTTATGGTTCCCCAAGCCTGTGACCTTAGCCACGTCCAGGACAAAAGCAACGCCCGTGCCCGGCTCATTGAAGCAGCCCGCATGTTCCACAGCCGATAGCACGGTGTCCGTATCGGTCTCAGGCACCAGGAACAGTATCACATCGGTACGCACGTCCAGGGTGAGGCCGAAAAAAGTTTGCGCCTCATGCACGCCCGTGCCCGAGGCCGGGATGATGGTCGCTCCCGTGGAGCAGCATTGCTTGGCCGCTTGCACCACCTCGTCCGTCAGGTTGGGCTTGACCATGGCCACAATACATTGAAAGGACATTGCCGCCTCCTTGTTCCGGGGTTTGCCCGGAAAAGTCATTTCCCGCTGTCCAGGGGCGTTTTTGGGCGCGGTGTCCGGCGCCGGATACCAGCCGCGATCCCAGCCAGTTGAGCATACCCCATCACCGCGATGATGGGAAACAGGCTGGCGAAGGCGATAAGTCCGAAGCCGTCCAGCACGGGGCTGCGGCCCGGAACATGCGACGCCAGTCCCAAACCCAGGGCCGCCACCAGGGGTACGGTGACCGTGGATGTGGTCACCCCGCCGGAATCAAAGGCCAGGGGCACGATCATGCGGGGCGCGAAAAAGGTTTGTGCGGCCACCACCACATAGCCCGCCAGGATATATATATAGAGAGGCGTACCCGTGACGATGCGCACCGTGCCCAGGGCAATGCCGCAGGCCACACCCACGGCCACGGCGATACGCAGCCCCAGGGACGAGACGCTGCCGCGCGAAGCCTCGCTCGCCTTGTGCGCCACCGCGATGAGCGAGGGCTCGGCAATGGTGGTGGCGAAACCTATGCACAGGGCGAATACGTATATCCAGCCGTAGTCGAGCCAGGACCCCCCGCTTGCCTGGGCTGCCTCGGCCAGTTGCAAGGCCATGGCCCGGCCCACGGGAAACAGCGCTAAATCCAAGCCGCCCAGAAAGCAGGCCATGCCAACTATTACCAGCACGAATCCGGCCAGGATTCGCCGGGGCCTCGGGATGGGCCGCCGCAGTACTACCTTTTGGAAGAACACCAGCAAGGCGAGCACGGGCACGACGTCGCGGGCCGTGGCCAGAAGCAGGAGCAGGGGGTCGAACAGGATATCCATGGGCAGGTCAGTGCAGGATCAGGCCCAAGCCCATGACGCCGAGCATGGGAGTGAGCGAGGCCAGGGCAATGAGCCCGAAGCCGTCGGTGAGCGGATCGCGTCCGCGGATACTGCGCGCCAAGCCAACGCCCAGGGCCGTGACCAAGGGCACGGTGACCGTGGACGTGGTCACACCGCCGGAATCATAAGCCAGCCCCACGATCTCCTCGGGCGCGAAGATGGTCAGCAGCATGACCAGCGCGTAGCCGCTCACGATGATGCGCGGCAGGGACCAACCCTTGAGAATGCGCAGGACGCCGAGCACAATGGCCAGGCCCACGGCCAGGGCCACGGTAAGCCGCAAAATGAGCGCGTAGGATGCAATCCGGGATTCGCCAGGGCCAATGAGTCCGGCCTGCTGCACAGCCAGGGCGCCTTCTCGGGTCACGGCGATGAGCGCGGGTTCGGCCACGGTGGTGCCGAAACCCAAGGCAAAGGCAAAAACAAGCAACCATACCAGGCTGCCCTTGCGCGCAAAATCCTCGGCCAGGGCCTCGCCAAAAGGAAAGAGGCCGATATCCAGGCCGACAACAAAGAGCGCCAAGCCCAAGACAACGAGGGCAAGCCCGGCCAGGGCTGTTGCCAATTCCGGAAACGGCTGGCGTAGCACCAGACCTTGGAACAGGGCGATGACCGCCACAATAGGCCCCAGATCCCGGCTGGCGCCGAGCAGAGCACGGCCCAGAAGGCCGGCAAACATACCAAGGGTTTTTCCGGACTGCATGGTGAAAAGGGGCGGCTCAGCTTTTTTTCGGAGGAATGGGGTTGCCGCAGGTGCGGCAGGGCACGCTCGTGTGCTTGTGGTCGCGGGAAACCACTTGTTTGGAACCGCACGCCGGGCAGGTGCGGGTCAGCTTGAGCACGCTCAAAAAGGGAGTCATAAAGGGAAGCATGCGACATCTCCTGGAACCGGGAAGGCCGGGTTTGTTGACATAAAAAGAAATACCGCGCCCTTCTTCCCTGCGTCAAGGCAAACCTCGCTTTGGCGGTTGCCAACCAAGCGGCCTTGGAGTAGGACGCCGTTCATGCCCATTACTTCCATCTGTTTCATGAATTCCAACAAGCCCTGGGGCGGCGGGGAAAAGTGGCATTACGACTTTGCCCGGCTTTGCCGCGACCATGGCATGCGCGTGCTCGTGGTCACCAACCAGCCCAGTGAACTGGCGGAAAAGCTGCGTCCCATTGACGGGATCGAGGTCTTTTCCCTGCCCGTGTCCAGCCTGAGCTTCCTCAATCCGTTCAAACGGCGCAAGCTCAAGAACAAACTCCGGGAATTCGGGGTGCAAGCCATGGTCATGGCCCTGCCCGCGGACGTAAAGTTGGGCGGCTTGGCCGCCAAAGCCGCGGGCGTGGACAAGATCATCTACCGCAGGGGCATCGGCGTGGCCACCAAGAATACGGCTCTTAATCGCCATCTCCTGGGCCAGGTGATCACGCACCTGATCATTAATTCCCAAAACACGGGCCGCACAATCCTGGCCCACAATCCGGACATGGTGCCCAAGGAAAACATTCATTTGGTGCACTGCGGCTTTGACGTGGCCGAGTTCGACAGGTTTCCGGTCCAGCCGCTTATTGAGAAGCGGCCCGGTGAAGTGCTCATCGGCAACGCAGGCAGGCTGACCCATCAAAAAGGGCAAAAACACCTCATCGAGGCGGCCCGAATTCTCAAGGACCGTGGCCTTTCGTTCCGCGTGCTCATCGCGGGCAAGGGCGAGTTGGAAGAGGAACTCAAGGGACTGGCCAAAGAGTTGGACGTTACGGATTGCGTGGAGTTCCTGGGGTTTGTCTCGGACATGAAGTCATTTAATGCGTACCTGGACATTTTTGCCCTGTCCTCGCTGTTCGAGGGTTTTTGTTATGCCCAGGTCGAGGCCATGGTCTGTGAAAAGCCGGTAGTGGCCTTTAATGTTTCGTCCATCCCCGAGGTTGTCAGCGACGGGGTCACGGGCTATTTGGTACCCGAGGCGGACAGTGCGGCCTTTGCCCATAAGCTGGAAGAGCTGATCCGCGATCCCGAGCTGCGCGCGCGCATGGGCAAGGCGGGCCGCGAGCGGGTGATCAATGAATTCGAAATGATGAAGACGTTTCGTGATTTTTTAGCGGTCCTCGACAAGTAACGCAGCTCTTTTCAAACAGTAAACAAGCCCTTGACCTTTTCCTCATCCCAAATTCTGGGGAAGGCCAAAGAGCCCAAGTAAGAGTTTAGGAAGGGGGAGCCCGATGGGGAAACCCTTTTCTCGCAGCAAGGGCTGCATAAGAGCCTCTAAGGCTTTACAGGCCTAAGAGGCTCTAAAAAGGTCCCCCCCTCGGAAATCCCCTTACACTAAAAAAGGTTTCTCATGGCACGAGTACTTATTACAGGCGGCGCGGGCTTTGTGGGTTCGCGCGTGGCAAGGAAGTTCGTGGAACGCGGAGACGAGGTCTTTGTGTTCGACACCTTTAAGCAGTATTTGCTGCCCGACCCCACGGCCGAGCAACCCAACCTGCTTATCCGGCTCAAGGATTTCATTGACTCCATCGAGCTGATCCAGGGCGACACCTTGGAAAAGGACCACCTCAGGCGAACTCTGACGAAGGTTGAACCGGACATTGTGGTGCATATGGCGGCCTTGCCCCTGGCGTTCATGGCCATTGAGCACAGCGAGGACGCCTTTCGTTCCATCCTGGGCTCCACGGTCAACTTCCTGGAGATCATCCGGGACATGGCCCGGCCCTGCCGTTTGGTCTACACCTCCTCGTCCATGGTCTACGGCGACTTTGCCGGTGATTCCGTGACCGAGGACGCGGACACGGACCCCAAGGAGATCTACGGGTCCTTCAAGCTCAGCGGCGAGGTGGTGTGCCGGGGCTATATGAAGTGCTACGACCTGGACGTGACCATTGTCCGGCCCTCTGCGGTGTACGGGCCGTACGACGCCAACCAGCGGGTGCTGCAAAAGTTCATTGGCCGGGCGCTTCGGGGCGAACCCCTCAAGGTGGATGGGGACGGGTCCATGCGTTTGGATTTTACTTACGTGGACGACGCGGCCCAAGCAATCTTCCTGGCCGCCACCCACGCCAAAGCGCGGGGCGAGACCTTCAACGTCACGCGCGGCAGGTCCCGGTCCTTGAAGGAAGCCATTGATATCATCCAAGAGAAGCTGCCCGATTTGAGCGTGGAATACGTGCCCAAACCCAGCTATATCCCCAAGCGCGGCACCCTCGACATCACCAAGGCCCGGACTCTGCTTGGCTTTGAGCCCAAGTACGACCTGGAGCAGGGCATTCCCGAATACATCGAGCACTTGCGCACGCATCCCATTTAAGGAGCGTGTTGTTGTGAAGGGAGGTGAGATGGATATTCGCATGCAGCCCATTGGCGTGATCCACAGCCCGTTCGCCACCAAGGACGAGTGCCCGATCCAGGGCGTGTATTCGCCGGAGTCGCGGGGCAGGGTGGAAGTGTTCTCGGAGCACGAGGCCGGGTTGCAGGACATCGAGACCTTTTCCCACATCTACCTGCTCTACCTTTTTGACCGGGCCGGAAAGATCGAATACGTGCGCAAGAAATTGTTGGACGACGCGGCCCACGGCATCTACGCTTCTCGCCATCCCTGCCGTCCCAACTCCATCGGCATGTCCATCGTGGAATTAAAGGCCAGGCAGGGCAACATCCTGGTCGTGGACGGCATTGATGTCTTGGACCAGACGCCGCTGCTGGACATCAAGCCCTACATCCCGCGCCATGACCACATGAATTCGGCCTGCGAGGGGTGGATCGCCAATGTGGAGTTTCGGCCCAAACCACCTGGCCGGGAATAGTCCCTCTCATCAAGACCTTCAGCATCGAGTACTTGCCATGAATATTCCGTTTATGAGGCTGGATCGGCAGTTTGCCGCGCACAAGGACGCGTACATGGCCGCGGTGGAGCGTGTGTTCACCCATGGCCGGGTGCTGCAAGGCCCTGAAGTCGGTGAATTCGAGGAGCGTTTGGCCTCGTTTTTCGGGCTGGCCGGAGCCGCTGCCGTGGGCTCGGGTACGGACGCCCTTGTCTTGGCGCTGCGGGCTGCGGGACTCCAACTGGGCGGCAAGGTGGCGGTCACGTCCCTGTCGTTCGTGGCCTCGGCCTCGGCCATCGCACTGGCGGGCGGCAAGCCCGTGTTCGTGGACATTGAGCCCGAACACAACCTGAACCGCGAGGATGTTCTCCTGGAACTGGTGGACAAACGTGCTGTGGACGCGGTGATCGTGGTCCACCTCTACGGCCAGATGGCGGAGACCCAAGATTTGCGCCGCCTGGCCCGGGAACGGGGCGTGATCGTCATTGAAGACGCGGCCCAGGCCCTGGGCGCGACCCGCCACGGTAATGCCCCTGGCCGCGACGCCCATGCCGTGTGTTTGAGCTTTGATCCGACCAAGGTCATTGGCGCGCAAGGCAGCGGCGGCATGGTTCTGTCAGCGGACGCGGATCTAATGGAACGCGTGAGACGGCTGCGCTATCATGGCCTGGATAAGGGACACCCTGAAGGGCGCGTGTACAGCGAGATCGGCCACAACAGCCAGTTACCCACGGTGCAGGCCTCATTGCTCAATGTGAAAATGGATCACGAGGCGGAGTGGCGGGCGCGCAGAACAGCCATCGCCTCGGCCTACACCGCGGCCTTGGACTCCCATCCCCTGCTCACGCCGCCCCAAGTGCGCGAGGGCAATACCCACATCTTCCATAAATATGTACTGCGTGCGCCAGGAATCCGTGATGATTTGGCAGCCCATCTCAAGGCGCAAGGCATCGGCACTGCCGTGCACTACACCAAAGGGCTGCATGAACAGCCCTGTTTCGCGGACAAGCATGAGCTTGCCGGGGACATGGTTGAGGTGGGCCGGGCATGCGGGGAGGTGCTGTCGCTGCCCATCTATCCGGAGCTGACAGATGGGGAGGTGGGGGAGGTATGCACGGCGTTGGGGGCGTATACAGTCTGAACACTCCTCAGTTGTACGCCATGTTCAAGCGCCCGGCATCATGATGACGATGCCGGGCGTTTTGTTGGTCTGAAAACGCTGGTACATGATCCTGGCCTCGGAACGTGGGCCAAGGAATGTCCAAGGCTCCCGCTGGAAAAGGGCTGGAATCTCCCTGGGCAAGGGATGCGCGGGCCCTGCCTCCTCAAAACACCGGCATGGGGATGCCTTCGTAGTTCCCGGTGGCCGGGGGCTGCACGACTTGGATGATCTGGTTCTCCGAAAGATCCACCCATACTTCGCCCAAAGGTTCCACGGCAAAGGCGCGGGCCACGATGTCCCGGTCCGAGTAGCTTTGGCCCTGAGGGAGCACGGCCTTGGTCAGGACAAGCTTCCACTGCCCAATGTCCCCGAAGTTCTGAGGCAGGAAATGGTGGCCTTCGCGGCCGTTTTCCACGGGATTCATGGGGATTTCCGACACATCGAAATCCGTGGGCAGGAGATAGAAGATATACCGCGTTTCCGCGTCCGCGTTCGCCTCGGCCAAAAGAGCGGTTGTTTCCGGGGCCGCCATGGCCAGATCCATGGCACGGTCCATGTCTGCCTGGCTGATCTTGATCAGGGAGACCACGGCTGTGTCCTCGCGATAGTCCGCGTAGAGGCTGTTGAGGGAATACGTGCGAAGACCCGAGGCGGCCAGCAGGGACCCCGTGAGCATCAGGACGAAAAGCAACCCCAAAATGGCGGCCCTGGCCAGGGGGCGGGTGGGAAGGGATGGCAGCTTGTCCGCCAAGGGCAAGGGGAAGGGCAGGAACATGTGGGTGCGGGAAGCGTAGTCCGCATAGCTCTGGCCGAATTTTACCCGGCATTCCCGCTCCTCGATTCGCGCCAGCACCAGGTACACAAAGAGCATGGTCACGTAACTCACCAGGATGACGTACCTTGGCCAGAGAATGAGCATGCCCAAGCCGCATATGGCCAAGGCCGTGTACTGCGGGTGGCGGATGAACCGGTACATCCCTCCCAGCACGGCGCCCTTGCGCCGGATTTTCGCCCAATAGACTTGGCACATGGCCCACAAGAAGGCCGCGCCCCCGCCAAAAAACAGGAGAACGCCCACCAGGTTGCGGATGTCGAGCATCAGGCTGGAGGTTTCTGAGACAATGTGGGGCAGGAAAAAGCTGACCAAAAAACGAAAACTTTCGAATTTGCCGAGAAAAGCAAGGCCAGGGCTGTACACCGAATAGAAATACGCGGCAAAAGGACTGGCCATGTAAAAAAATTCAAAGGCCAAAACAAGGTAAAACGCGGTCACGGCCCAGCCCGTCCGTTTCATGGTTGATGCGTGTTCTGTTGTCATTTCAAGCTCCTAGAGTGGGGTTGAGGGTTGGAGATCACCCCACGGTATCATAACTAACCGGTTAGTCAACAAGGAGAGGAAAAATTTTTTGGATCAATCGAACTCATCGTGATGCTGAAAATGGGTGGTGATAAAAACATCCAGGAAATGATCGAGCGCTGCATCTGGGTCGCAGGAAAAGTGGCGGCACCATTTGTCTTTCAGCGTCACGAACGTGAGGCTGGCCAGGAAACCCGTGAAGAACTCGAACAGCCAATACCGGGCGGAGTGGCTGTTTTCATCGCCTTGTTGGGCGTGGCGCATGGCGGTTTTCGCGAAAGTGAAGAGAAAGTCGCTGTGTTCCCCGTGCTTGAACGCCTCCATGAGCATGATCGACAGGAGTTGTTTCTTGCTTTCCATGCGCTGGATTTCCGCGGCAATGATCGAGCGGATCTGGTCGGGACCGGGGCGGCCCCTGGGTTCGCCTTCCGGTCGGACCTTGTCCATGACTTCCTGCAGGAACGCTTCGAACAAGGACTGGATAAGGGCGTTTTTATCCTTGAAATAGTAGTAGATGAGGGCTTTGTTGACTCCTGCTTTTTTGGCCACGGCGTCCACGCTGGTGGCGGAAAAGCCGTGCTCGGCAAAGAGCGCTTCCGCTGCTTCCAGAATTCGGGCCTTGGAGTCACCTGAGGATTTTCGCGCCATAGCAATTAACCAATTGGTTAAATACCTTGGCGGCTGGCGCCAGTCAAGGGTGGCGGGCTTGCCTCGCCAAGTCGAGGGGAAAGGGGTCAGCTGAACAGGGTATCGTCGTCCGCGACCTTGCGCACCAAGTCCTTGTAGTCGTTGGCCCCGGATGAGCCGCCCGCGTATTCGTAAATGGACTGGCCATAGGCCGGGGCCTCGGAGATTCGCACGTTGTAGCGGATGGGCGTGCAGACCAACTCGCTGTAAAGCTCTTGGAGCTTTTCCAGGATCTCCATGGGATTCTTGATGCGAGTGTCCAGGAAGGTCGGCAGGATGTACTTGATGCCGATCTCCTTGCGGTACTTCTTGATCGAGGACAAGCTTTTGATGAACTCGGTGAGGCCTTGCAGAGTCATGACTTCCAGGGAAACCGGGATGCAGATTTCCTTGACGTAGAACAGCACGTTCACGGTCATGGGGTCCCAACCCGGGGACGAGTCAATGATGATGTAGTCGTAGCGGCCTTCCAAGGGGGTAAGGGACTCGGACAGGGTCAACTCGCCGCCGAAGTCCTTGCGGTCGATGAGCCGCTTGACTCCGGCCAGGGAACGGCCGCCCGCCAAGAGCCAGAGGTTTTCCCTGGCTTGGACAATGGCCTCGTCAGGCTTGAGTTCCTTGGTGACCATCTCGGTGAGCCCGGCCTTGGGCTTGACCCCGAGCATATAACTGCACTGGCCCTGGGTGTCCGTATCCACGAGCAATACTTTGAAACCGGCCATGGCCAAGCCGGCGGAAAGATTGACAGAGGTGGTGGTTTTTCCCACACCGCCCTTGGAAAGCAATACGCCGATGGAACGCGCCCCCCTCAGCGGAAAGCGGTGCCCGCATGCTTTGCAGTGCACAATGGCCCGTTTAGAGGGGATCTTGTCGTCGTCGACTTGGCGCTTGAACCCGCAGTTCGGGCAAATAATATCCATTAACCAGCCTCCGCTGCTCGCACGGGGTGAGGGATCTACTGTTTTTGGGCCATTTTGTTAAGTTGCTTCACCAGGATGCTTTCCTCTCCCCGTTTCTCGTACTCCCGCAACAAAATCCGCAAGGCCAGATTGACGATGGAGGATTTGGTCACCAGGGAGCGGGCGTCCTCGGGCATGAGCTCGCGGATGTTCGCCTTGGTATTATCCAATTCGTCGGCCAACTTGCTGGTCAAGTAGATAGTTGTTTTTCTTTTGCCTGTCGAGGAGGCGCGCAGGGCCCGACCGAGCATGGACTGCCGTTTGTCACTTTCGGGCGACGGCGCTTGGGTCAGGCGAAAGGAACGGTGGATGAGCTTGTCCAGCTCTTCCAGGGAGGGAGAGGAGTCTTCGTCCAAACCTGAAAGGACATCTTCCAGCACATCGGTTTTGTTGGGCTTTTTATTCATGGAGGTCTGAGTTGTTGGGATGGTTAGTCCTCGAACATGATGGAGCGTATTTCTTCCACATATTGCTTGATGATTTCCAATTGCTCTGGCCCAACAGCCGTGAACATAATGCCGCAGCGCACCTTGTCTTCCTTGTGCGGAGTCATGTGGACCACCATGCCTTCCAGGGTCATGGTCTTACCCTGGATGACCACTTCGATGGGGCCGGGATCTTGGCCGAGATCAAATGCCTTGTCCTTGGCGATGAGGTGGCAGATGCCCCCTTCGCTGACATCGAAAACAGGAAATTCCACACCATTGACCACGATCCTGGAAACTTCGTCAGGGTCGGCCGGCACTCTGAAGTGCCGCCGGACAGGGTGCTCGCCCCCCTTGTCCAGGGGGCCTCTGGGCGTTGCCTGCTTCTTGTCCTTTTCGAGGTCTACCCCAGCATCCAAGTCATCTCGTTTTGACTCGTCATGCATACGAACTCCTTTCCCCCCCGGGCGGACTCGGGATCGGAGGGCAAAACGCCGGGCCGCAGCCAAAGCAGCTGCGGATGTTTCCGAGCGTCAATACTGACCTGTATCCTAAAAAGGCGTGAAATACCAGTCCAAAAGGTCCGAGGCCAAGTTCCGGCCACAGAAGTGACAGCGGATCAAGCTTCTTTATGAAAGGTCTTGGCCCAAGCCAGCGCCTCGGCATACGAGTTGGCCACGATCATCGAGTCCAGGGAAAGCTTTTCCACCAGTTGGTCGATGTAGGCCCAATCCCCGCGCTCAAAGCTCTTGGCCAAGGCCAGCCACGGGGAATAGAGGTTCTCCTCGTAGCACAAGGCCGCCTTGAGTTCATCGTCCAAGGGCAGGTTGTCCGCGATGTCGTGAATGGGAATCTCCAGCAGGGCTTCGAGCAGGGAGAACAAACCCAGCAAGAACAAGCTTTCCGCGTTGATGGTCTCGATATTATGGTTGTTGGCGGCCCGCTCCAGAAATTTACCGCGAATGGATGACAAGTAGTGGAGCTCGCTGACCTTGTTCTCAGGCGCGATGTCGGACAAAATCACCAGCCACAGCCAGCTCTTGATTTGTTTCCAGCCCAGGAGCACGATAGCCTGTTTAATGGATTCGATCTTGCGGGAAAAACCAAAGGCAGGAGAGTTGATAAAGGACAGCAAGCGGTAGCTGATGGAGACGTCGGTTTCAATGATATCCGTAAGTTCGTCAAAGTCCTTGGAGTCCTTTTCAATGAACTGGAAAAGCCGCATGCGCGACATCTGGGTGGAGGTCAAAGTGCGGCCGGGAACGATTTCCGGGCGTTCAAAGAAGAAACCTTGGAAGAATTTGAATCCCAGATCATTGGCAATGTTGAACTGGTCATTGGTTTCCACGAGCTTGGCCGCGACCTGCACGGAAAAGGGCTCGGCCTTGGCTAATATGGCTTCCAAGGTCTCCTGGTCCTTGTCCAAGACGTCGATGAACACCATGTCCGCGAGTTTGAGCAGGGCTTCCCCATTGTTGTCGCCGGTGTAGCTGTTGACCGCGATGAGAAATCCTTCTTTTTTCAGGTTTTCCACAGCAGCCAAGGCTTCGGCGTCGCTGGCCAAAACCTCGTCGACCAGAGCGACCGTGGCTTCCGAAGGGAGGGCCAAGGGGATTTCCTTGAGCAGGGATTCGCGGGTAAAATTGATGAGCAGTTTTTTTCCAGCCTTGTGGCCCGAGGCCGGAGTCATGATCGCGTTGGAGATCACGGTCAAGGTGGCGATGTCCTTGTCCTGGAACGAGGCTTCCGTAGCGTCCTCGTCGTGGCGGTAAAGAAGTTCATACCCCCAGACTTGCTTGTCTGCGGTGAAGACGGGTTGTCTGGCAAAATATGTATCCGTGTAAAATTGGGTAGAGCTATCCTCTGGCATCCGGACGTTCTCCTTGCGTAGCGCACCCCGGGGGCTTTTCACCTGAGCTAGGTGGAAAGATTGACATGGGTGTGTTGATGCGTGTTATAGTTGATAAAAAGCAGGCTTTGCAAGAAAAAATCCATGAAGACTCCCGACGTATTTGCCAATCTGGCTGATTCCCAATCCGGAGGATTGGAGCAGGCCAAGGCCGTGCAGCGTAAGTCCGGCCTCAAGCTCGCCGAGTACTTGAGACACCAAGGTAAGCTCAAGGAAAGCGAGCTGATGGATTATATTACCAATCAGCTCAAAATTGATAAATACGAACCCGACAAGTACCCCCTGGACCCCGACCTCAAGGAAGTCCTGCCCGAGGGCGTGGCCCGCAAGAACCTGCTCGTGCCCCTCAAGCGCGAGGGCCGCATGCTGTGGGTGGCCACCTCCGACCCCATCAATCTGAGCATGCTCGACTTGGTGGAACGCACCACCAGAATGGAAGTTGAGCCGGTCTTCTGCCCCAAGGAAGAACTCAACGACCTGGTCTACTCCTACTATGGGTCCACAGCGACCCTGGACGACATGCTCGGCACTATCGACGAGATGGGCCAGGAAATCGAAACCGAGCGCGACGGGGAAGGCGAAGCCGATGGCGTGCTCAACGTGGCCTCGCTCCAGGGCTTGGCCGAAGAAGCCCCTGTGGTCAAGCTGGTCAACCAGATTCTGGTTCAGGCCGCCCAAGCCGGGGCTTCGGACGTGCATATCTCGCCCAAACGCGACACCGTGCAACTCAGGTTCCGCATAGATGGCCAGCTCAGGGAATACCCGGCTCCGCCCAAGAACGTATTCATGCCGGTTATTTCAAGGCTCAAGCTGCTCGCGAACATGGATATCTCCGTAACCCGGGTGCCTCAGGACGGGCGGTTTTCGTTCAAGATTGACACCAAGGAAGTCAATGTCCGCGCTTCGGCCCTGCCCACGATATATGGCGAGAATATCGTGCTCAGGCTGCTCATGCGCAAGTCAGGCGTGCTCACCTTGGAAGATCTGGGCATGATCGAAGAGGACAGGGCCAAGATCGAGGACACCATCCGCAAGGCCTACGGCATGCTGTTGGCCACCGGCCCCACGGGCAGCGGTAAAACCACCTTGCTCTATTCCTTGCTGCACAAGATCGACGACCCTTCGATCAACATCATCACCCTGGAAGATCCCGTTGAATCGCGCATCGACACCATCCGCCAGGTCCAGCTCAATCGCAGGGCGGGCATGACTTTCGCCTCGGGCCTCAGGTCCATCTTGCGCCAGGACCCCGATGTGTTGCTCGTGGGCGAAATACGTGACAGCGAAACCGCGCAGATTGCCGTGGAATCCGCCATGACCGGCCACAAGCTGCTCTCCACCCTGCACACCAACACGGCCTGCGGTGCGGTGACCCGGCTCATTGACATGGAGATCGAGCCTTTTCTGGTGGCCTCGACCCTGCTCGTGGCCATTGGCCAACGTTTGGTGCGCCGCATCTGCTCGGAGTGCAAGGAACCCTATGAGCCGCAAAAGAGTATGCTCAAAGCGCTCAAGGGGTCGGTGCCCGTGGACAAGATCACGTTCGTGCGCGGCGTGGGGTGTCCCAAGTGCAACAACTCGGGCTACAAGGGCCGTACCGGCATCTACGAGGTCCTGATCATTGATGAACTGGTCCAGGACTTGATCATGCAGGGCGCGCCTTCCAAGGAGATCCAACGCCAGGTGATCCAGGCCAAGACCTTCCGCTCCATGAAGACCGACGTCCTGAACAAAGTGGCTCAAGGCCAGACCACCCTGGACGAGGCTTCGCCCATCCTGTTCGCTTGACGCCGTGGATTGCGATTCCCTTCCCGAACCATGCCGGGAGGGAACTTTTCTTTTTTTCTTGAACCGACTATAGTAATTGTGTTGCTGTCTATTTCCAGCGTACTGGACACGTTTTCCAGTCATGGGGGGAACCATGCCGCAAGCCATAGGGGAAATCGTCACCGTAACCGGACAGGCCACGGCCGTGACCGGGGGCCAAACTCGCGAATTGGCCACGGGCGAGCCCATCTACGCCCAGGACCAGGTGGATACCGGCCCGGAAGCGGGCCTGGAGATCCGTTTTGATGACGGCACCACACTGTCCTTGGGCGCTGAGTCGCACATGGTCATTGATGAATTTGTCTACGCACCGGCCGGGGACAACAGCGCGGTGTTTGACATCGGACCGGGCGTGTTCCGCATGGTCACCGGCGATATTGTGGAGCAGGACTCGGAAGCCTTGTCCGTGAATACGCCCCTGGCCGTGATCGGCATCCGGGGCACGACACTGCAATTTTTTATTGAACCTCCGGTGGGCGGCGTCCCGGGCATGGAGCGAATCCTCACCGAGCACCTGACCCTGGAACGAACCGTGCTCATCCAAGACCATTTCGGCAACATGCGGCTGGTGACCTTTACCTCGGGCAAGGTCATCGTTTGGCCCGAAGGGGCGTTAAGCTTGGTCGAGAATGCCTCGGCCCAGGAACTCCTGCTGGGACGGGAACTGGCTCCGATTTCGACCTGGGATCCGGACAATCCCCTGGACTTGCGTCCCCTGGACAATCGCTTTCTCCCTGACGGGGGGCCTGATGGCGGACCTGACGGAGGGCCTGACAGCGGACCGGATGGATTCCCGGACAGGGGTCTTGGGCCGGGTTTCGAGGGCGTGGGAACGCTGCTTGGTGGATTGGACCCCAGAGCCGGCATTCTCGACGGAGGCGGGCCGGGCAGGGAAGTGGGCTTGCCGGGGCTGGTCCTGGGTGGCGCGTTCGTAGCCGAGTTGTTGGAAGGGCTTTTAGGGCCGGATCCCATTGTGCTGGGCCAGTTCGCTTTTGTTGACATTCCGGGCGTGAACCCCCTGATTGAGTTGAAGCTGGGTCCTGGTGGTGGACCAGGCGGCGAGGACCTCCTGCCGCCGTTTCTCCCTGAGGACAGCGAAAATCTCCCCGACCTGTTCACCGAAGGGGTTGATGACATTGATTTTAATACCGACGTGGCTTCGGGTGTCTACGATCCCCTGTCCTATTACGACGCCGGGGGCGGCAACGACATCGTGGTCTTGCCCGATGTGGCCAACGCCGCAACATCGGGATTCATCATCGGCGCGGAGTTCACGGGCGGCGCGGGCAACGATATCATCACGGGCGGAGACGGCAACGACGTCATTGACGGCGGGCCCGGACAGGATTCCCTGAACGGCGGCGGTGGCGTGAACACCATATCGTACGCCTCGGCCGCATCCGGCGTAAGCTTCAGCATCATGTCCGGCACGGTCACCAATGACGGTTTCGGCAACACGGAAAACCCGGTGAACTTCGATATTTGGAAAGGGTCCAACCACGGTGACAACATCGGCGGCTCCCTGGGCAATGACACGGTCTTTGGCCTGGGCGGCAACGATTCCATAAGCTTGAGCAACGGCAACGACATTGCTTACGGCGGCGGCGGCGACGACACCATCAACGGTGAAGCCGGCATGGACACCTTGTTCGGCGGCGAGGGCAACGACACCCTCAACGGCAACGACGACAGCGACATTATTTACGGCGACGGCGGCAACGACATCATCAACGGCGCCGTGGGCGCTGATCAGCTTTTTGGCGGACCGGGCAACGACACCTTCCGCTACTTGAACATCAACGACGCCATGGGCGACACCATCAACGGGGGCGGCGGAACAGACACCATTTCCGCGGAAGACCCATCCACGGACTTTCAGAACGTGACGTCCATCACAGGCAT
>QZKZ01000242.1 GCA_004796465.1 Desulfovibrio sp. | reverse complement strand
TGGAGCGGGAAACGGGATTTGAACCCGCGACTTCAACCTTGGCAAGGTTGCACTCTACCACTGAGTTATTCCCGCTCGAAGGGGAGCAAGTATATGTGAAGCCGGGTCTGTGTCAAGTAAATGTCAAAAAAGAAAATTCGCAAGAAGGGACAAGGCCTGCGCGTTGCCTACAAGATGCCCAGGACCATTTCAAGGGCTCCCCGGCCCGAAATCAGCGAGATGCAGCCCACACAAATCAGTACCAGCCCGACCAAGCACAGAATCACGTTAATGGCCTTTTCCAAGATAACATTCAGCCAGATCATGGCCCCGTCGACCTTGGTCTGCGCGATTTGCCCCACACTGGAAAGCGCCTTGCCGATGATCACGCTCAGGCTGTGGGTGAACAGCCAGACCCCGGGCACAAGCGCGATCACCCCGGAGTTCTCCTTGGTCCAGTCCATGAGAGGCTTGCCCTGGCCCAATATCCAGGCCACCACAACGATGAGCACGGCCAGGCCCAAGATCAGGTGGGAAAGGCCCGAGAGCACGGCTTGGGTCCCGGTGAGGTAGCCGATGATGGTCCCTTCCTCGCCGAGGCTCACGGGCTCCTCGCGGGTGCGGATGGTGTGCAGGGCCGCGCCGATGGCGGCCAGGACAATAAACAGGATGCCCAGTTGGAGCAGCAGCTCGCTTTCCGTGTAGCGCGCGCCCAAAAAGGCGAGCACGCCCAGCACAAAGAACACGACACTGAGGGTGATGAGGCGGTTGAACAGGGGGATGGGCATGGCGGCTCCGGGAACGGGCAATGGTAAAAAAGCAGGTTGCTCAAAATGTGCCAAATGCGAGGCGCGACGCAGGTTCACAATAGTAAGACAGTATACCTACGTAAGATAATGAACGTGTGTCAGCAAAGAAGCAGATGGCGCTTTTTGAACAGCCTCCTAAACGAGCATTTTCATGCCGGTGATGGCCTGGACCACGGCCATGGCCACGCAGATCACTCCCAGCAGCCCATGGACCAGGGGCAACCCCGTCCGCTTCTTTTTGTTGCGGTGCATGGTCCAGCCCGTGAGGAAACTCAGCACAAGAAAGGGGACCATGGCCAGGCCGACCTGCCAGTGCAGCCCAGTGACCAGGAAACCGCCCCAGAGCAAGGCTGTGGAGAGCATGCCGCTGCCCACACCCGCGAGCATGAGCAGCAACGCGAGCATGCCCAGGTTCACGTGTCGCTTCCAGGCAAAAGAACCCTTGCGGCCCAGGTGGTTGGCGCTGAATCGGTTCAGGCCGAGCAACAGGACGTACAAGGCCAAAAGCAGGGTAAGCGCCTCAACCACAGGGTGGATATATCCCATGACGCCTCCGCGCCGCGCCTGGGCGGCTCAGTACCAAGGGCGCAAAAGCGCCCTTGGTGTATGATGGCTTATTTGTTCAGGGCGCTGGCCAGTTTGCGCATGTTGCTGTTGATCTGCAGGATGGCCAGGGGCATGCCGAATGTCATGATGGAGCCGAGCAGGCCGGCGACAAAACCGACGCCGTATTTGACGCCGTCGCCAAGCTCCCGGCCCAGGAGCTGTTGCAGGGGACCTGTGACAGGTTCGTTGAACACGGTCAGGCCACCGATCATGGCAAGCATGAGCACGTAAATCAGGATTTCATAGACCAGGGTGACAAAGGTTTTCATGGTGTTCCTCGAGGTCAGGTGTTGGTCTTGGCGAACGGCCTCCAGGGGCGCTGCAGGTCCTCGTATACCGATGCCTGGGAAATTGTAAAGCACTTGGCATATTTTGCATAAAGGGAGGAGAGGGCCCGAATGCCGGGGGTGGAGCGAGACTTTACAATATGCGTCTTTTTAGTATAGCATCCCACTCTTTACTACGCCGGGGGCTGGTAGAACGCGTGTTGCGCGGCCTCCTTGGGGAATATGATGGAACAAAAAGATCTGGATTTCTTTCGCGAACTGCTCAACAGGATGCTCCAAGAAGCCTTGCTCAAAGGCGAAGCCACTCTTGAGGACATGAACGATACCGTGGAGGTTTTCGCCGACCCCGCGGACCGGGCCACCATGGAGTCGGACCGGGCGTTCACCCTGCGTTTGCGCGACCGGGAACGCAAGCTGATCAAGAAGATTCAAAGCGCGATTCAACGCCTGGAAGACGGTGAATACGGCATCTGCGAGGAGTGCGGCGAGGACATTGGCCCTGCGCGGCTCAAGGCCCGCCCCGTGACCAAGCTGTGCATCCACTGCAAGAGCAAGCAAGAGGAAGAGGAAACCGTACGCGGCGACTAGTCCGCCACGGTTTCCGCACACCAGCCTCATCCTGCCTGAGCGGTTTTTTTTCTGGCCGCGTGCGCTTCATGGAGCTTCATGGAGTCTAATTTTTTCCGCAGCCTGGCTTCCGAGTTGGGGCCGGCGCTTTCCGGCGTGCGGGTGGAAAAGGTGTTTCGGCCCGCTGAGCAGGTGTTCACGTTTCGCCTCGGCCTGAGCGGCCAGAGGCGGTATTTGCTGTTTCGCCATGGCCGGGACCAGGCTGCCCTGTTTTTTTCCCAGGAAAAACCCGACAATCCCGAACGTCCTGACGGGCGTTCCATGTGGCTGCGCAAACACTTAAGTGGGCGCAGGCTCTTCGATCATGTGGCGGATTGGCCGGGTCGGCGTTTGGCCTGGGCGCTGTCCGGCCAAGGCGAGTCCTATTTCATCCTTGATTTGAGAGAAGGGCCGTTCATCGCGGAAACCCTCGAAGCAGGGTTCGGCAAGGAGCCGGAGTGGCCTGACTTTGGCGCGGTGTGCGACGACCCCGATGTGTGGCGGAACCATCCCCAAATATCCCCCTTGCTGCGCAAAGCCATGGAGTCGGCTGACCCTGCCGAGGCTCTCAAGCTCTATGAGCGGGTAAGCCAAGGGACGGCCAACCGTTTTTTTGTTTACTTGTCCGAGTCTGGAACAGGGCAGGCATTGGTTTGGGAACGTCCGGCTAGGGCCGGTGAGCGGATGCAAATAGCGGAATCAGCTCTGGAGGCCGCTGCCTTGGCCGGACAGAGCGCGGTGTTCGGCCGGGTCCGCCACGAGGCGGCCAGCGACGACGCCGGTGCGCTCAAGGCCAGGCGCAAGCGGGTCAAGCGCGCCCTGGCCAAGGTGGACGAAGAAGAACAGCGCATGCGAGACCTCGTGGCCTGCCGGGACAAGGCCTTGGCCGTGCAATCCGCTCTGTCCCGGGTAGGGTCGGGCGACCGGCTCGGCGAGGTCGCGGGCCAGGGCCCGGACGGACGGGACATGGTGGTGGAGTTGGATTCACGCTTGACTGTGGTTGAGAATATGCAGCGGCTGTACCGCTTGGCGGCCAAGGGCGAGCGGGGCCTCACCCATGCCGTGGCGCGGCGAAAGGAGCTGCAGGCCGAGTACCAGGCCCTTGTGGAGGGCCGCTGGACTCCGCCCGAGACTCAAGCCCCACCCCCGCGCATCAAGAGCAAGCGAAACCTGGCAATCAAGGACAAGGCCTTTGCCCGCTTTGTGTCCTCGGATGGATTCACCCTGCTGCGGGGCAAGAACGCCAAAGCCAACGCCAAGCTGCTTCGTGAAGCTGCCGCGCCTTTTGATCTGTGGTTCCATGCCCAGGACGGGCCAGGCTCCCATGTGCTGCTCAAGCGTGACCACGGAGGGCAGGAGCCGCCCGAGGCCACCATAGAGGAAGCCGCCGCGCTGGCCGGGCTCAAAAGCTGGCAAGCCCAGGAAGCCAAGGCCCGGATCATGTGCGCCCTGGTTCGGGACGTGAAACCCCTCAAGGGTGCGCCTGCCGGAACCGTGCGGGTGGACAAGATTTTCCGGGCACTGGTCGTGGACCTGGACCCGGAGCTGGAGCAGCGGCTCGCCGTGCGCGAGGCGTGAAACCCGAGGCCTTGATAATTGGACGGCCCCGGGAAAAAAGGGTAGGTTCGTCCACTGGTCGTGCTGCGGCGTGTTTTTCGCCGTTCACCTCCACAAGCGGGAACACACGTATTGAGTGAAACGCAACATAAGGAACGTTGCCTGGAGTTTGACGACAGTTCCCTGGCCAGGGAACTGTTCGGGCCGGGCAACGACAACCTGACCATGCTTTCCGGGATGAGCGGCTTGGCCCTTGAAAACCGGGGCACCAAGCTTTTCTTGGGCAAGGGCGATGACCAGGTCCGCGACCGCATGGCCAACCTGCTCATCCAGATGTACGGCCTGCTCAAGGCCGGGCGGCCCATTTACGCCAGCGACATCAAGTACGGCTGGAAACTGCTGGGCCGCGAACCCGGAGCCGACCTGCGCGCCATCTTCCACGAATCCGTGTTCGTGGCGTCCCCCAAACGGACGGTCACGCCCAAGACCCTGAGCCAGAAAGAGTACGTCCAGGCGGTCAGGGACAATGACATGACATTCGCCATTGGTCCGGCAGGCACGGGCAAGACCTATCTGGCCGTGGCCATGGCCGTGGCCGCCCTGACCAAGCGCGAGGTCAAACGGTTGATCCTGACCAGGCCTGCGGTCGAGGCCGGTGAAAAGCTTGGCTACCTGCCCGGCGATTTGGCGGACAAGGTCAACCCCTACCTGCGGCCCCTGTACGACGCCCTGCACGACTTGCTGGACCCCAAGAAGGTCAGCGAGATGATCGAGACCGGGACCATTGAGATTGCGCCCCTGGCCTTTATGCGGGGACGCACCCTCAACGGCTCCTTCATTATATTGGATGAAGCCCAGAACACCACGCCCGAGCAAATGAAGATGTTTCTCACCCGCCTGGGCTTCGGCTCCCGCGCCGTGATCACCGGCGACGTGACCCAAATCGATTTGCCCACGTTTCCCAACGGTTCGGGCATGGGCCGCTCCGGA
>QZKZ01000028.1 GCA_004796465.1 Desulfovibrio sp. | reverse complement strand
TGCGAACACAGATCAGGAGAACACGGTGACCGTATTTGAAGAAAAAATAGCCGACATTCGGCTCGTGCCTGTTGTCAGTCTTCCCGATGTGGAGTCCGGCCTCAAGCTCTGCGCTATTTTGAACGAACAGGGCATGAACGCCGTGGAGATCACCTTTCGCACGGAGTGTGCTGAAGAGGCCATTTCCCGCATCAAAAAGCGCTATCCCAATATGCTGGTCTTGGCGGGAACCGTTCTGACTCCCGAACAAGTCCGCGTTGCGGCTGGAGCCGGTGCTGACGCCCTGGTCAGCCCGGGCTGCGAACCGGCCATGGTCCAAGAAAGCCTGAATCTGGGCTTGCCGGTGATCCCCGGAGTCTGTACTCCCTCGGAGGTGCAGACCGCCATGGGCTTCGGGCTGACGCGGCTGAAGTTTTTCCCGGCCGAGCTTTCCGGCGGGACCAAGATGGTGAAGACCTTGCTCAGCGTGTACAGGACACTCTCCCTCATGCCCACCGGAGGCATCACCCTGGAGAACCTGTCCTCCTACTTGGATTTGGAGCGGGTGTTTTGCTGTGGCGGAACTTGGCTCGCGCCTGAATCCCTGTTGGCCCAGGGGGAGTGGGGAGTGATTGAAAAAAGAATTGACATGGCCATGAAAATGATTTCCTGAGCGCCTTTCGACCGAGTCAAGCGGAACCGCTCCCCTCCTTGGGGAGAAAAACCTGAGTTGCAGGAACCCGGACAGGAGAAACGAGTTGCATCTCCTGTATTTTATTTCACGGAAGCACCCTTCTTTGAGGGCCATACAAGAAGCACCCATTATTATGCGCAAAGCCGCGCTTTGCGACCATTCTTCCGGAGGAGTGAATGAGCGTCCAGTCCATTGATAGAGCCTTCAACATTATTGAACTCCTTTCCCTGGAGCCCCAGGGATTGACCATGACGGAGATCAGCAAAAGGCTTGATCTGCATAAGAGCACGGTACATCGCCTTCTCTCTTCCATGCGCAACCGTGGGTACATCGAGCAATCCCACTCCGCGGGCAAGTATCGCCTGGGCCTCGGCTTTATTGAACTGGCCAGCCTGTACCTCAACAGCCTGGAGCTGAAGATCGAAGCACAGCCTTTTCTCCACCACCTGACCAAGCTCACGGGGCAAACCGCTTTTCTGGCCATTCGTGACGGCCGGGACTTGGTGTACATCGACAAGGTCGAAACCTTTGACAGCTTGCGGCGCTACAAGATCATCGGCAGAAGGCGGCCCTTGCATGCCACGAGCCTGGGCAAGGCCCTGCTGTCCGGGCTTCCTGACCGCGAAATCGAGGAACTTTACAAGGACAAGCCCATGGAAAAGCTGACCGACAAGACCATCACCAGCTATGACGGCTTGACGCGGGAGATCGAGGCCATCCGTGACAGGGGTTGGGCCATTGACGACGAAGAGAACGAACCTGGAACGCACTGCGTGGGCGCTCCCATCTTTGACTACAGGGACAGGGCCATTGCCTCCCTGAGCATTGCCTGGGAAGCGAGCGTTTTTCCCGACCTGACCTGGGAAGCCGTGGCGCCCGACGTGGTGCGCTGCGCCCGCGACGTTTCCATCAAAATGGGCAATATACGGTATAAATAGCGCTTCAATCCGCGTTCCCCATCTTCCCGCTCCCCTAAAACAGCCAGATATGTCCGAGGTCGTCCCCTTGGCGGCCCTCGGACTTGCGTTCACGCACGACCTTGGCCGGGACTCCGGCCGCAACCATACCCGGCTCCACGTCTTTGGTGATCATGGCTCCTGAAGCGGCAATGGAGGCCTCGCCCATGGTCACGCCCGGCAGAATGGTCACGCCCGAATAAATCTTGGCGTAAGCGCCGATGGTCACCTTATGGTAGCTGCGCTCCAGATGCTCGGCCTCGCTGTGGCCGTGGCTGAAGATGCGCACGTCCTCGGCAATGCCCACGAAATCCCCGATCTCAATGCCGCCCTTGCTGTCCAGGAACACGTTGCGGTTGAAGAACACGCCTTGGCCCAGCTCTATGAACGCGGGAAAGTTGAAGCGCAGGTTTTCCTCGATGATCACGCCCTTGCCGCATTTTCCGAACAGTCGCTCCGCGAACAAGCGGCGCAAGGGAATGGCCAGGGTCACGCACAAACACGCGGGCAGCTTGTCAAAGGCGTCCCAGAGAAAATGCAAAAAGCGCTCGTGCTCTGTATACGGCCGCTCCTGGGCCTTGGGCAGGGTCTCGCTGTAAATCATCAAGTCTTTGAGCATGCCCGGGTCCAGGGGATTGCCGCCCAGCAACCCCAGCGTTTCATTGACCCCTGCAGCGTCCACCCCCTGGTCCTGGTCAAGGATCGCCTCGATCCTCTGGAAAATTTCCTTGTTCCTGCCACGCATGACGTTGCCTCCGGTTCAGCTCTTTGTATGCCCAACAAAACTCATGAGACAATACCTTTGTGACGGCCCCGGCGATTTGCAGGGGATGCTTGCTTCGCTCTCGGGATACGTATCGCGGATAAGCACGATTTTCTTGTACAAAACCCATAGCGCTTGTTACGTTAAGGCTAGTTCTCCGCAAAGTTTTTCCAGTATCCGGTATTGGGGGCAGGCATGAAGCAACCTGAGACGATGACAAGGGGGGAGTTGGCGGCCGAGGTCGAGCGATTGCGCGACGTCGAAAAGAGGTATTCGGCATTGCTCGAGTCCAAGGACGGTTTGGCTTCGGAAAAAGAAGAGCTGAACGAACTGCTGCTTTCTTCCTTGTCCGGCGCGGTGTTCACGGCTGATGCGCAGGCAAGGTTCGACTATGTCTGCAAGTACTGCAGCCAGATTTTTGGCTACGACACCACCGAGGTCGCGGCCATGGGAACCGTGGAAAGCCTTTTTGGCCCGGGGCTGTACGACTTGGACCAAATCCGCCGTGAAAAGGAAATCCACTTTCCCGACTGGAAGACGAACCACAAGTCGGGCAAGCCTGTTGTCCTGGACATCACGATCAAGGAGATCAGCCTGGGCAACGCGGTTGTGCTCATCGCCTGCCACGACGTCACGGAAAAGGCGGCTGCTGAACAAGGTCTTTTGGTCGGCCGCGGGCAGATCGAAAAGCAGCTTGCCGAACTGGACCACATCTACCAGACCGCGCCCATCGGCATGGCGGTTTTCGACACTGACCTGCGTTATGTCCGCGTCAACCAGAAGCTCGCGGAAATCAATGGAAAATCCATTAAAGAGCATATCGGCCACACTCTCCATGAGGTTCTGCCGCAAATCAGCCATGAAGTTGAACCTGTTCTCCGAAGCATTATGCAAACCGGACTCTCTGTGCTCGGACAGGAAGTCGAAGGAGAATCAGCTGCAAAACCGGGCATGACGATCAACTGTCTGGCCGACTATTACCCCATCCGCACCCCGGATGGAGAAATATTCGCGCTCGGCGCAACCGTCATGGAGATCACGGAACGCAAAAAAGCCGAGCATGCCCTCAAGCTGAGCGAAGAGCGCTACCGAGCTCTATCCGAAGACCTTCCGGCCATGGTCTGCGAATTCCAGCCCGACTCCACCTTGACCTATGTCAACGCCATGTATTGCGAGTTTTTTGGTTCAAGCGTTGAGAAGCTTGTGGGGAAACGTTTTTTGGATTTTGTCCCTGAAGAGGATAAGGAGCGGGTCAAAAACGGCTACCTGGTCCTGACTCCGGAAAACAGCAGCAACTCTATTGTCCATGAGGTCCTGACCAGCAACGAAAAGCTCTACCAAGAGTGGACCAACCGGGCCTTTTTCACCCCCGAGGGACAAATCGTGAAATACCAGGCCGTGGGTCTGGACGTCACGGCGCGGGTGTTGGCTGAAACCGCACTCAAGGAAAGCGAGTACTTCCTCAAAATGCTGGAAACGTCCTCCCCCACGGGCCTGTATGTTTTCGACCTGGAAGCAGAGCGAAACGTGTACGTGAATACGGGCTACACCAGCATCCTGGGCTATGACCTCACGAGTTACGAGGCCATGTCCAACGAGGACATGAGCGACCTTTTCCATCCGGACGACCTTCCCTCCCTGTCCGAGCATATGGGCAAGCTGTCCCAAGCTGCCGAGGGAGATGTTTTCGAACTGGAGTACAGGTTCCTGCACAAGAGCGGCAACTGGATTTGGTGCCTGTCCAGGGACACCCCCTTCAAGTTCGGCGAGCAAGGCCAAGTCCTCCAGTTCATGGGCACCTTCGTGGACATCACGGACCGCAAGGCTTCGGAGATCGCCCTGGCGAAAAGTGAGCAGGAGTACCGGGACATCTTTGACTCGGTGACCGATTGCCTGTTCATCGCGGACTTTGACGGAAACGTGATCAACGCCAATCGGGCGGCTTGCGAAACTTACGGGTATACGGCCGAGGAAATCATGGACCTCGCTGCCGTCGACCTCATCCACCCCGTCCACCTGGGCAAGTTCAATCAATACGTCGCTCAATTGCACGAAACCGGAAGATTCCAAGGCAAGACCCTGGATATGCGCAAGGACGGCACAACCTTTCCCACTGAAGCAAGGGGAACCCTTGTGGACTACAGGGGCTCGCCCCACATGTTGGCCGTGATCACCGACGTGACCGAGCGGGTGGAAAACGAAAAGGTCATGGCGGACAATGAAAAGCGGCTGGAAATCCTCCTGCGCCTCGGCCTGATGACGGGCGAGCCTGACCAGCCCATTTTGGATTTTGCCCTAAGCGCCGTGGCCGACCTGACCCATAGTGAACTCGGCTCGGTCATGCTGGTGGGGCCCAAGGAAAAAATGCTGACACCCTGGGCCTGGCTGAACCAAGGCATGAATTCGGGAGGCATACCACCGGAGCCCAGTATTCGAGAATACCCGCCCAAGGGAGTGTGGAAGGTTGCCCTTGAACGGCGTGAGCCCGTCATCTCCAATGGCTCCGGCTCGGAAGTTCCGCAAGGTTCAGGGGCTGAAAAGGGCGGTCCCATGCAGGGCTTTCTCGTGGTTCCCATTTTCGACGCCAACCGGATTGTGCTGCTCGCGGGCGTGGCCAACAAGGCCGGGGACTACATTGACGAGGACGTGAAGCTCGTCTCCATCATCATGTCCGAGGCCTGGCGGGTCATTCGCCAGAACCGGGCCATCAGCGAGGACCACCTGCACCGCGAGCGGTTCGAGACTCTGTTCACGCTGAGCCAGATGCAGGACGCCGGGGTGGAGGAAATCAACACATACGCCCTGGAAGAAGCCGTGCGCCTGACCGGAAGCAAGGCAGGCTATCTGCATTACATCGACTCGGACCAGGAAACCATCCACCTCAACATTTGGTCCGGGGATGTGGCCAAGGAATGCGAGGTGTCCACCGGCCTGCACTACCCCATGGAAAAAGCGGGGATCTGGGCGGACTGTGTCCGCCAGGGCGGTCCCGTGATCCATAACGACTATCAGAACGAACCGGATAAAAAGGGATACCCGGAAGGCCACTTTCCCGTGGTCAGGCACATGAGCGTTCCCATCTACCTTGATGGGAAAATCCAAGCCATCCTGGGTGTGGGCAACAAGGAACAGCCCTATACGGAATTCGACGTGCTCCAGCTCAACCTGTTTCTGGACGGTTTGTTCAAGATCACCCGGGAGAAGCAGGCCCGCGACGACTTTATCGCGGCCCAAGACGCCTTGGAAGCCAGCGAAAAGAAGTACCGCTCCTTGCTGGTCAACCTGCATGAAGGCATCTGGGAAATCGACAAGGATTCGAACACCGTGTTTGTCAACCAAGCCATGGCCGACATGCTGGGCTACGCACCGGAGGAAATGCTCGGCAAGCAGCTCTTCAACTTCATGGAGGATGAAGTCGTTGAACTCTCCGAGCAGCATATTGAACTCCGCAAACAGGGAGTGGCCGAGACCTATGACTTTGCGTACCTCCACAAGGAGGGACATGTGGTCCAAACGGTCATCTCCGCCAATCCTCTAGTGGATGAACAAGGGAACCACAGCGGGTCCGTCGCCGTGATCACGGACGTGACGGACCGCCGCAAGGCTGAAGAAGCAGTCCGCGACTTGGCGCGGTTCCCTTCGGAAAACCCCAATCCCGTCATGCGCGTGGATACAGAGGGCATGCTTCTTTACGCCAACCAGGCCAGCCGCGTGCTCTTGGGACACTGGAAATGCGAAATGGGTGAGCGGCTGCCGCCCAACATCCTTGAATTATGTTTAAACGCTCTGAAATCCGGGCGAAACATCCTGATGGACCTGGACACCGGCAACTTCCAGTTCGGTCTGACCTTCGCGCCGGTGGTCGACTCCGGGTACCTCAACATTTACGGCCAAGACATCACCATCCGCAAAAAGGTTGAGGAAGCGCTCGTGGTCAGCCGGGAGCGCCTCGAAATGGCCTTGTCAGCGTCGGAGCTGGGCATGTGGGACTGGAACCTCCTTTCCGGCAGCATGCTCTTCGACAAAACCCTGCTGGCCATGATCGGCTATGAACCGGGCGAATTGCCCAGCGACGAATCCACGTTCTGGGACCTGATCCATCCCGAGGACAAGGAGACCACGGCCACGGACATCCAACGGGCCAAACAGGGCAACCAGATCTACAAATCCGAATTCCGCCTGCAAACCAAGACCGGCGGCTGGAAATGGATCCTTGCCGTGGGCAAGATGGTGGAGCGCGACTCCAGTGGAGCGCCCCTGCGCATGGTGGGCGTGCACCTCGACATTTCCGACAGGAAAGAGCGCGAGCACAGGCTGCGCAAGAATCTCCAGGTCCAGGGCGCCCTGTCCCGGCTCTACGAACTCCTTGTGGGACAAAACACCACGCTCAAGGAAATCTCCAATGCCCTGTACGAGGAATCCCTCATGCTGACCAGGGCGGAGTACGCCCTGTGCGCCACCCTTGACCCGGAAACCCAAAGGCTCCGGCCCCATACCTTTGATACAATATTCGGCGAGCAGTGCGCCATGGACTCCGTGGACAAGGACTGCATCTCACCGCCCGAGGCAGCCACGTATCCCGGACTGTGGGGATATCCTCTTAATGAAAACCTTTCCTTCTACACCAATGAGCCGGAACAGCACGCGGCGTCTACAGGGCTCCCCCAGGGGCATGTTCCCATCAGACAGTTCCTTGCCGTGCCCGTGGTGCTCGGCGAAAGAAGAGCCGGACTCATTGCCCTGGCCAACAAGGAGGATGGATTCAACGCCAATGACCTGGCCTGCGTTGAAGAGCTCGCCCGCTATTACGGCTTGGCCATCCAGGGCATGGAAGCCAGGAGAATGTTCACGGAAAGCGAGGAGCGCTACCGGACCCTGGTGGAATCCATGCAGGAAGGCATCTTCATGCTCAACGACAAGGGGGCCTTCACCTACGTCAACCACCAGTTGTGCAAGATGCTCGGCCTGTCCCGTTCCGAGGTGTTGGGCAAGGCGTGCGCGGATTTCATCGATCCCGCGGAAACAGACCACTTGCTGGAACAACTTGCCAGCCGCAGGCAGGGTGGCTCCGAGAAGTACGAACTGACCTTTCTCAACAGGGAAGGCGACAAGGTTTTTTGCCTGGTCTCCCCCACGCCCCTGTTCGATGACGAGGGCGATTTCATCGGTTCCCTTGGCGTGGTCACCAACATTACCGAGCACAAACTGTTGGAGGCCCAGCTCCTGCAAGCGCAAAAATTGGAATCCATCGGCCAGCTCGCTGCGGGCATTGCCCATGAAATCAATACGCCGGTCCAGTACGTGGACAACAACATCCGTTTTCTCCAAGACAGCATGGAAGGCTTGTTGGCCCTGATCACGGTCTGCGCCGACCTTGAACACGCCGAAGACGAAGACAGCGCCGAGGGAATGCCCGCCGAGTTCGGCCCTCTCCTGAGAAAATACGATTACAGCCTCCTGGCCGAGGAATTGCCCGAGGCGCTCTCCGACTCCCTGGAAGGGCTGGAACGCATCTCAAAAATCGTCCAGTCCGTGAAGCAGTTGGCCCACCCCGGCAAGCAGGACCGGGATTACCTGGACCTCAACGAGGCCGTGCGCAGCACGGTCACGGTGTCCACCAATGAATGGAAATACGCGGCAGACCTGGACATGGACCTGGACGAGTCACTCCCGCTTGTTCCGGGTTTCAAGGCTGAACTCAACCAAGTCATTCTGAACTTGATCATCAACGCGGCCCACACCATCCAGGAAAAATTGGGCTCCAATCCCGACACCAGGGGAACGATCACCATTGCCACCAAACACTTGGGCGACAAAGCCCAAATACAGGTGTCCGACACGGGCATGGGCATTCCCGAGGAAATCCGCACCAAGGTTTTTGATCCCTTTTTCACCACCAAGGACGTGGGCAAGGGATCGGGGCAAGGCTTGGCCATCAGCTACAGCGTGATCCGGGACAAGCACGGCGGGGATATTGCCCTTGACAGCGAGGAAGGGGTAGGCACGACATTCACCATCACCCTGCCCTTGGAAAACACGGAATAACCGAGGCAAAACGAGGCGGACCGAGTGAAAACCTGCATCCTGTTCGTTGACGACGAAAAGCTCGTCCTGAGCGGCCTGCGGCGCATGCTGGCGCCCAAACGCCAGGAATGGGACATGACCTTTGTGACCAGCGGCGAGGAAGCGCTCGCTTTTCTCAAGGAGAATCCCTGCCACATCATTGTCACGGACTTGCTCATGCCCGGCATGGACGGCAACCAACTGCTCAAAAAAGTGCAGCACGCCCATCCCGGCTTGAAACGCGTCATGCTGACCGGCCAGCCCAGCCGTGAATTCCAGAGCCAGACCGTATTCTCGGCCCACCAGTTCCTCATGAAGCCCTGCGATTACCAGACGCTGGTCGGCCTGATCGAGGACCTCGCCAAGGTAGACGGCGACGGACTCGGCAACGGGCTCAAGGACCTCGTCACCACCATCGAGTCCTTGCCCGCCATACCCGAGACCTTCAACCGCATCACCCAGGAGCTCTACTCGGAAGAACCGTCCATCGACGCAGTGGCCTCGCTCATTGCCCAAGACGTGGCCCTGAGTTCCAAGCTCATCGCCCTGGTCAACTCACCCTATTACGGCGGCAACAAGGTCAGCGAGCCCAAGCAAGCCGTCATGCTGCTCGGGCTGAACATGATCAGGTCCCTGGTCCTGACGGTGCAGGCTTTTACTGTGTACGATCCGGCCAAGGTGCCGGGCTTTTCCATCCCCATGCTGTGGGACCACAGCCAACGGGTGGCCTGCCTGGGCAAACGGCTGGCCCTTGCCCGGGGCCGCTCTGCGGAGGAGGCTGACCACGCTTTCCTGGCCGGGCTTTTACACGATATAGGCAAACTCGTGCTGGCCACGCATTTTCCCGAGCAATACAACGGGGTGCTCGCCGTGGTCGGTGAGGGAAAACACACCGTGCACGAGGTGGAGGAACGCGAGTTCGGAACATCCCACGCCAATGTGGGAGCCTACTTGATGGGCCTGTGGGGCATCCCCGCGAATGTCACCCAAGCCATGTTCCTGCACCACTCCCTGCAGCCCATCCCCGAGGACTCGGCCCCGCTGTTTGAGATACACCTCGGCAACCTCCTGGACCATGTGCACACCATCATCCATTCCCACTATGCCTTGCAAGAAATGTATGCAAACAAACTTGCCTCCTCTCCCCTTGAGAACATCCTTCCGGATTGGAAAGACGTCTTGGAGCACTGCCAGTAAGGAGCACGGTTCATGTTGAAACACAAAATCCTGATAGTTGACGACGACACCCGGCTGCTTTCTTCCTTCAAAAGAATCCTGTCCGCGCGGTTCGACGTGACCACTGCTGAAAACGGAGACTCCGCCCTGGAATTGATCAAAGAGGATGCGCCTTTCAGCATCATCATCTCCGATTATAAAATGCCGGGGATGAACGGGGTGGAGTTCCTGTCCGAAGTGAACAAACGTGTTCCGGACACGGTGCGCATCCTGCTCACGGGCTATGCCGAGATCAACGTGGCCCTGGAAGCGGTGAACGAAGGCAATATCTTCAGGATGCTGCAAAAGCCTTGCCCGCCCAAGACCATGGCCAAGGCCTTGGTCGACGGCATTCAGTACTATGAGATCGCCGCGGCCCGGCGGGAACTCATGGAAAAGACCATCCAAAAAAGCGTGGGCGTGCTCGGCGACCTCATCTCCCTGGTCAAACCCACGGTCTACGGCCGCATATCCCGCATCACCCCCTATGTCCGCCATATCTGCCGGGAGATGGACCCGCCCTATCTTTGGGAGGCGGTCACCGGCACCAGGCTGTCCATGATCGGCTTCGTGACCCTGCCCGAGAGCATCGTGGAAAAGGACCTTGCCGGGCAGACCCTTGGTCCCAGGGAACAACGGTTGTTCAACGAGCACCCTTCCCTTGCCGCGTCGTTCATCGAGAAGATCCCCCGCCTGGAGGAGGTGGCCCGCATCATCGCCTACCAGGAAAAGTGCTATAACGGGACCGGCGTGCCTGAAGACAATGTGCAGAAGGATGACATCCCCTTGGGCGCACGTATCCTCAAGGTTTGCTTGGATTGCGACCGGCTGACCTCCTGGGGCCTGACCCAAGGTGAGGCCCTGAACGCCTTGGCCGGCAAGGACAACCTCTATGATCCCGACGTGCTGGGCCACCTCTTCAGCACCCTGGGGGAAAGCCCGGCGTTCAACGAGCGTAAGATTTACCTGCACGGCCTGGAGCCGGGCATGGTCGTGGCCGAGGACATCTTCGCCATGAAGGGGGAAGAGGTGATCAAACTCCTCGCCGAGGGCCAAGAGGTGAGCGAAATGGCCATTGCCTATCTCCTGCGCTTCTCGCAAGAATACAACGTGAACCAACCTTTCAAGGTTCTCGAAACCACGTATTGCAAACTGTGAAAGGGGCTCCCGTGCCGCACTCCAAAAACAACCGCCGGATCCTGTTCGTGGACGACAACCCCAACTTTTTGGCGTCCATCCGCCGCTTGCTGGGCAGCAATTATTCCATCACCACCGCGGACAGTGGTGAACAGGCCCTGGAGCTCATCGGTCAGCAAGAGCCCTTTGCCGTGATCGTCTCGGACCTGAAGATGCCGAACATGGACGGCATCACTTTCTTGGCCAAGGCCAAGGATATCTCCCCCAACTCGGTGCGCATCCTGTTCACGGGTTACGCCAACCTGGAAAACGCCATTGCCGCGGTCAACAATGGCTATGTCTTCAGGATACTCACCAAACCTTGCCAGGAAGAAGACATCAAAAGGGCCGTGGACGCGAGCCTGGACCAGCACCGCATGCTCCGCGCCCATTCGGAACTGGAATACCTGCGCAAGATCGGCAAGGCCATGGAAGGCATCATCTTCGGCTTTTCCGCCCTGGTGGAAGCGCGCGACCCGTATACAGCCGGGCACCAGCGCCGGGTGGCCGATCTCAGCGCGGTCCTGGCCCAGCGGCTGGGAATGGACAGGGACCGCACCCAAGGCTTGCGCATGGCCGCCATGGTGCACGATATCGGCAAACTCTACGTTCCGGCCGAGTTCCTCAACAAGCCGGGCAAACTCAGCAGCGCTGAATTTTCCATCATCAAAAACCACTCCCAGGTCGGTTCGGACATCCTGTCTCCCGTGGAGTTTCCCTGGCCCCTCAGCGAGATCGTGCTGCAGCACCATGAACGTTTGGACGGCAGCGGCTATCCCCAAGGCCTTCGCGGCGACCAGTTGTTGGACGAAGCCAAGATCATTGCCGTGGCCGACGTGGTGGAGGCCATGGCCTTTGACCGCCCTTATAGGCCGGGCAAGGGCCTTGACGCCGCCCTGGATGAAGTGGAGCACAATGCGGGCACGCTCTATGACAGGGACGTGGTGCAGGCCTGCCTGAACATGTTCCGGAACGAGGGGTTCGCGGAAAACTGGACATAGCGGGCAGTTACCCTAACCAAGGAGAAACGCTTGCAGCCCCGAACCATGGAGTACTCCTTTGGCGACCTGGTGGACCTGGACAAGATCCAGGGCCTGGCCGAAAGTTTCTACCGCCTGACCGGCATACCCCCATCCATCACCGATGTGGAGGGCAATGTCTTGGTCAAGGTGGGCTGGCAGCGCATATGCACGGAGTTCCACCGCAAGCACCCCCAAACCCTTGAACGTTGCGTGCAAAGCGACACGGAGTTGGCCAAGCAACTCAACGGAAAAACAGGGTACGCCAGCTACAAATGCCTGAACGGGCTTGTGGACATGGCCGCGCCCATCATCATCGGCGAACGGCACGTGGCCAACTTGTTTGCGGGCCAGTTTTTCCTGGACCCTCCGGACAGGGAGTTCTTCCGAAAGCAGGCCGCGACTTTCGGCTTTGATGAAACCGAATATCTCCAGGCCGTGGACCGCGTGCCGGTGCTGTCCAGGGAGAGGCTGGAGTTGGGCATGAATTTCTTGACCGCCCTGGCCTCGCTGCTTGGGGAGATGGGACTCAACCAGAAAGAGTTGAGCGAATTGAACCTGCATCTCGAGGCCAAAGTGCGGGAACGAACCCTGCGCCTCGAACATGAGATGGAGGAGCGCAAAAAGGCCGAAGCGGAAAAGATCCGCGCGGGCAAGCTGCAAGGCGTGCTCGAAATGGCCGGCGCCGCGGCCCACGAATTCAGCCAGCCCCTGCAAACCCTCAGCTTTGACGTGGATTTCCTGCAAGGTCAGCTCGGGGACAACGACAAGGAAGTGGGCGAGGCCCTGCAGTCCATGCGCGACAACGTCACCGCCCTTTCCAGGCTGATCAACAAGGTGCAGAACATCACGACCTATGAAGTGGCGGAGTACTCCGACGACTTGCAAATCATCGACCTTGACAAGGCCTCGCAAAACTAACCGGAGGAATCATGCCCATATCCTGGACACAAGACCTGTCGGTAAACATCGTCCGAATCGACACTGAGCACAAACAGCTGGTGGCGATGCTCGGAGAACTGGAAGAGGCCATCGGTCTGGGCAAGGGGGAAGAGCAGCTCCAGGAAATCGTCTCCAAGATGTCGGACTATGCCAAGGTCCATTTCCAAACCGAGGAAAAGCTCATGGCCAAGCACTCCTTTCCGGGTCTGGACGATCACGTCCGCGAGCACGAGGATTTCGCGGTCAAGGTCATGGACCTCGTGTTCGAGCCGGACAGCGAACACAGCAGCCCGGAAAGCGTGCTTGCCTTTCTCAAGGATTGGCTCGTGAACCACATCTCGGGCACGGACAAACTGTACGGTCCTTTTCTCAATGAACGAGGGGTGTTTTAGGCAGCATCTCGGCCAAGAGCCGCCACCCCCCAACACCCAGGAGTTCACCCATGAAAAACGCACTCTTCGCCGCCCTGCTACTTGTCGTTGCCCTTGCTGTTCCTCTCATGACCTCGGCCCAAGACATGGCCGTGGACATGGATTGCGAAGCGCTGGTTACCGTCCACGACGCCGACGGCACCCCCATCCTCACCTTCCAGACCCTATTCGTGGGCATGGAGCCCTATGAGCCGTGGACTGCTTGGGACTGGCAGGCCTACTACGCCTCCAATTTCTACAAGACCACCATTGAGAACCTCTCCGGCCACGACCTGCGTTTTATCCGGGCGCACCACAAACTGGCCGCCCCAGCCAAGATCTACTGCCTCAACGATGCGGGGGAATTTTACGAATGCGGCGAATACTCGGAAGAGACCGTTGAGTACAGCGACGACACGGTGCTGCTCAAGGACCTGCTCTCGAACACCCTGCCCGCGGGCGAGGTTTCCGTGTTCCAGGGGGCCTACACCTACGAGCACGAGCAGGAATACAACGAGCTGAGGGGCAACAAAATCTTCGACACCTACACCATTGAATTCCAGGGCACGGAATACCAATTCGAGACCTGCAACGACTACCACTGACCTGGTTTGCCGCGATCCGCCCCGCTGCTTCCTTTGGTGGGAGTGGCGGGGCGTTTGTATTCATATGCCAGGGTCGGCAAGAAATCTTTCTCCTTGACCCCGAATGCGCGGTCGATTACCCGTGTCCCGGGCCAAGTCCCGGCCAGGAAGGCCTACGGACTGATCGACCCTGTATTTATCAGTAAGCTGGAGGAAGCATGCCTGTATCATGGACGGAAGACTTGTCGGTGAACAACACCACTTTGAACGCCCAACACAAAAAGCTGCTGAATATGCTGAACGAGCTGGAAACCGCGATTCTCCTCAACCAAGGGGATGTGCGGTACCACGAGATCATCACCAAAATGTCCAATTACGCCAAGGAACACTTTCAGACCGAGGAAGCGCTTCTGACCGAACACGCGTTTCCCGACGTGGAAGAGCATATAAGCGAACACGACGAGTTCGTGGCCAACCTCATGATTCTTATGTTTGAACCCGAGGCCGAAGACAACACCCCGGAAAACGTCCTTGCTTTTCTCAAGGAGTGGCTCGTCAACCACATCATGGGCACGGACAAGCAGTACGCCGCGTACTTGAGCGAGCGAGGGGCGGGGTAGCGTCCGGGCGGGCAACGAAATGTACAGCCAGCCGCCATGGAGGGGGCCGTCATGGGGGCCGTGTTTCTCAACTCCCCAATGGACATGCCACGGACCCGCTCCCTTGCATTTCAAATCATGGTATGTTGCCGGGTTTTTTTCCCAATACCCGTCCGGCTCAAAGGTTCTGGAGACTTCCCATTGACACTGTACCAATAATTGGTACAATCAGGGCAATCATGTCCTGGACCGTTTCTGTTTCCACCAGGGCGCACAAAGGCCTGCGCAAGCTACCCAAGGCCGTGCGCAACGCCCTAGCCCTGCTCATGGCAGATATCGCCGACACAGGCCCTGTGCGAGGGGATTGGCCGAACTACGGCAAGTTGGGCGGGCGCAGACACCACTGCCATTTGCGCAAGGGCCGCCCCACCTACGTGGCTGTGTGGGAAGAAGCCGCAGGCAATATCCGGCTTGTTGAGGTGAACTATGTTGGAACACACGAAAAAGCCCCCTACTAAGGATGTGGCCTTGCGCTTCACCGGACCGGCGGCCAAGGCTCGGGAAGCGGTGGAGGCCATGCGGGCGCTTGGCTTTCAGGAGTCCGGCGCATCCCTCCCCTGGCAAGAAGCCTTGGGCCACACCGACGAGGAATTGCCAGGCGTTTTCCTTGCGGGCGCACGCTACCGCGAGGGCCTCACCCAGGCCCGGCTCGCCGAGTTGACCGGCATTCCCCGCAGGCACTTGAGCGAAATGGAAAACAACAAGCGGCCCATCGGCCAGAAGACCGCCCGCAAGCTGGCCAAGGTTCTCAAGGTGGATCCCAGGCGGTTTCGGGCTCCGTAGCAGCAAGTATTCTTGCCGCCTCCTGGAAGGACTGAGTTTGGGAATTGCCGTGCATATGTTCGAACCCGAGGCCGAAGACAACACCCCGGAAAACGTCCTCGCCTTTCTCAAGGAGTGGCTCGTCAACCACATCATGGGCACGGACAAGCAGTACGCCGCGTACTTGAGCGAGCGAGGGGCGGGGTAACTTTTGCTTCCAGCAGAAAAAGTGGCTCAGCCGCCTTGCGACGTACTTGCCCCCTATGGCTCAACTGCTGCTCATGCCGACCTGAACCGCAAGGGTCACCTCACCCTTTGCGGCTCCATCCCCTGTTCTTCTTTCTCTCCAAGGGATTTGAGTACGAGGGTATTGGGAAGCGTGCTGATGAATACGGGGTGCTGCATTCCATCTGAGCGTTCCCTGACGTGCTCGTATGCGTAATCAAAGGCCTCCCGAATAGTGACTTCCTTGTCGCTGTTGAAGTCCGCCTCTCCGAGCAGGCCTTGGGAAAATAGCAAACTGAAAGTATCCTGGGACGAATCCGTAGCGGCTTCCAGGGGCGACGCCGAAACGATGAGCGCGCACCCCGACTCTGAGCCGGGATTGTAAAAGTTTGAGATGTCGAAGCTCATGCCTGCGGAGTAGCAGGTATCAAAGAACAGAATAACGTTGACATCCTTCTTCACAAAGTAGGAGACAAAATCCATGATCAAACTTCCGGATATTGCGCTATGCATGATGGAAGCACTACCAACGCCCGCCTCATACCCATCCGAGTAGGGAAGCACGAAGAAGTCGTCATACTGCAAGACTCCGTGCGAAGCAAAAAACAGAACAAGGAGATCTCCTTCGTGGCATGAATTGAGACGATCCTCCAGTGCTCTCATTATATTCCCATATGTTGCCTCTTCATCATATATCTTGGTTATTTCAAACTCATCACACCCCAGGGCCCCAGAGACAACATCAGCGTCTCTTTTACAATTATACAACGTAAGTATTTCCTCTGGGTACTCGTCGATAGCAATAAATATCCCGTATTTCTGTGGTGGCACAACAAGCTCCACCACACCCAAACCCGCGAATGAAATTCGAGGCAACAATACCACTACAATTACAACAACATACGCAATAAGCCTATTCACTCAATCTTACCTTTATGTTGAATGGCAACGGCTGTAACGTAAAGACTTCCCAAAGAAACCTCACATATCCAGGACTTCCTCGACCTTTTCTTCCAGCTCTTCCTTGTCAATGGGTTTGACGCAGTAGTCGCTGGCGCCGAGGTGCAGGGCGTCCTTGGCCGTCTCCATGGTCGGGTAACCCGTGAGCATGATGGCTTTCATCTTGGGCGAGTGCTTTTTCAGTTGCTCCAGGACTTCCACGCCGGTCATCTTTTTGAGATTGATGTCCAGGATCGCCAGGTCCACCATGTTCAGTTCGGCATGGGTAATGGCGTCCTCCTCCTCGGTGAAGGCCGCGACTTCATGCCCGGCCCGCTCCAGAATTCTTTTGATGAGCAGCCCGGCGTCCTCCACGTCGTCCAAGACCAGTATATAAGCCATGGGATAGCTCCTTGCTTCAGGTTGTCTCGTTCATGTCCTCGTTCTCGTCATGATCCGGAGGCCGCACAGGCAAGTCCACGATGAACACGGTGCCCGGCCCCCTGGTCCCGTCCATGCCCAGGCTTTGGGCCAAGTCCTCGTTCACCGGGCTTTCCGCCCGGATAGTCCCCCCGTGGTCCTTGATGATTCCAAAAGAGACCGACAGGCCGAGTCCTGTTCCCTTGCCCACGGGCTTGGTGGTGAAAAAGGGGTCGAAGATCCGGTCCATGATCTCCTGGCTCATGCCCGGCCCTGTATCCGCGAACCAAGCCCGCATGGTGTTTTCCTCTTGCAGGAGCCGTGAACGGATATGTACCGCGCCCCCGCCCTCCATGGCGTCCCGGGCGTTGTTCAGGAAATTGATCCACACCTGCTTGAGCTTGTCTCCATCCCCGACAATGACCGGATTGCGCTCGTCAAGGTCTTCCTGAATCCGCACCTGGTCCATGGTCAAGGTGCTGCGCACCAAGGCCGCTGCTTCCAGGATCGAGTCGTTGAAACTCATCTCCTTGCGGCTGCTCTCCTCGATACGGGAAAACCCCAGCAAGTCGGCCACGATCTTGCGGCAGACATTGGCCTGCTTTTCAATGATCGCGATGTCCCTGGCCATCTGGCTCTCGGCTTCACAATCCTCTTGCAGCAACTGGGCGTACCCCAGGATCACGCCCAGGGGGGTGTTGATCTCGTGGGCCACCCCGCCGGCGAGCTTGCCCACGGCTTCCATCTTCTGGGACTGGATGAGCTGGGCTTGCTGTTCCACCAAGCGCTCATGCGCCTCGGTGAGGTCCCGGATGTGGGCCTTGAGGGAGCGGGCCATGACGTCAAAGGTCTCGGCCAGTTCCTGGACCTCGTCCCCGGCGTTCTCATGATAGACCTTGCATATCCGGCAGGAATTCAACTTTTCCGAGGCGTCGAGCCCCTCGCAGTCCGGGCACAAGGTCCCGGCCACGTACCAGCAGCGCAGGTCGTCTTCCCCATAGGCCGGGCATTGCGGGCGTTCGCAATCCATGATCTCCCGGCAACCCCGCTTGGGGGGAACAGCCGTGACCCTATCCAGTTCGCCCCGCACCATGTCCTCGGCGCTTTTGGTCAGCAGCTTGATGCGCAGGGTCATGCGCCGGGCAAACACCGTGGCCGCGCCTATGGCCAGGACAAGCGCCAGGGCTGAAAGCCCGATAATGGCCAGGATCAACTCGTTGATGGAGGCCTGCACGTTGTCCCGGGAAATACCGATGCGCACCGTGCCCAACCGGGAGCCCGCCACGGTCACGGGAGCCGCGAAATCGTCAATGAGCCTGCCCCGGTCGTCCAAAAGCCGGATACTCACGCCAGAATCCCCGGCTGGATTGACGGCCACGAGGTCCGTGGGAAAACCACCGTCAAAGCTATGCACCAGCACATTGCCTTGGGAGTCGAGGAGAAAGGAATAGAGGACGCCCGTGTCTCCGGCAACAGGCTCGTCCACCAGGTTGGTGAGCCGCAGGTAGTCCCTGGCCAACATGGAGTCCACGGCCTGGACCGCCAGATTGGCCGACAGGGACGACCCCCGCAGGCGGTTTTCACGGATCAGGGCCTTGGAGACCAAATGGCTGGCTGGAATCGCGGACAGCAAAGCCATGACAACGACAATCGCTGTTGTGCCCAGACCGAGCTTGGCCCTGAAACCGAGCCTGCGGAACACACGCATCAGCATCAGAAATCCCGGGTCCGGGCAAGAAGTTCGCGAATGGGGTCATAGTCGGAGTCGCGGGCCGAAATGACGCTGTTGAAGCATGCGGCCTCCAGGATGGCCGCATGTTCGGGATCCGCGCTGTCCAAAGCCAGGAGTGCTTGGGACAAAGTTTCCACTCTCTCGGGGTCAAGTCCCTGACGGGCGGCGTAGACCCAGCCGGGATAGGCCGGGGTCTCGGCAAGGACGCGAATCCGCGAGAGGTCCAGAGTCTCGGCCAACACGTCCAGGGTGCCCTCGCGGATGGCCCCGATATCATAGGTTCCGGCGTCCACGGCCAGCACTACCTTTTCCTGCTTGCCGCCCGGGCCGGGAGCAAAGGCGATTTCCGCGAAGTCTTCCCGGGTGAGCCCGGCGTCCAGGAACAGACCTACCGCGAACAGATACCCTCCAGCGGAAGAGGGGTCCACGGCTATCCAGCGTGTTCCCCGGCAATCCTCAATTGAGGTCAGGTCGTGGGAGTCGCGGGCGCAGATGATCTGCCCCCGGAAATCCGGTCCTGACTCCTCCACGACGCGGGCAAAAGCCTGGGCCCCGCTTTCAGCCAACTGCACGTACACCAGGGGATTGGAAAAAGAGATGTCGATTTCCCCGTTGCCCACCATGCGGATGTGGTCTTCAAAGGTGTCCGGGAATACCTGGCGCAGCTCCAAGCCGGTCGCCTCCGCGAGGTAGGCCACGAGCAGCCTGTGCCGTTCATAGGACACCGTGTGGGAATACTGGGGCAGGTAGGCATAGGTCAGGTCGTGATCGGCCCGTTGCGCGGCAAGCTCCTGGCGCCGGGACAAGTCGACTTCCAGGGGCTCTTCGTCCTGGCCGCAGCCCAGGCAGAAGACGAGAATCAGCGCCGCGAGCCAAAGGTGGGGATGTTGCGGACGCGGGATCACGCTGCCCCCCGGGGTCGGAGAGCATTTGGAATGGACGCTGCCGGGAACGCTGGTCTCGGTATCAGCTCAATAAGAATCCTCTCCACTCCGAGCAATACGCACTGGGTCATGTCCACGGTTCACCTCGACTGCGGTAACCTACCACCTGTTATTGAGCCGGTAAAGCCGACGGGATACGTGGGATCGGAAGTCTTCAACCCCGACGGATGTTCCTGTTTGCACCAAGGTCGTGACCAACGCCGCCATCCAAAACCATGTCAATCACTTAGTATGCTTTTTGTAACACAACATTTCGTAACTGCTCATACAATCTACTTTTCCTTCCAAGGGGAACAGGACTCTGGAGTTGAAACCCAATGAAATAATAGTGAAAATTCGATACTTTTTTCAGCCCTTCCCATTGTCCCCTGGCCTCCTTTCTGATATCAACGCGTTTAGGCTAGCAACGGTTTCAGCCAACAGGAGCGCAAGGGAAAGGACATCCGGTGACCCAAGACGACCTGCGGGACAACAGCGAGTTCGAGACGGAACTGAACGCGCTGCGCAAGCGTAACGCCGAGCTCGAGGAGTCGGTGCAGCGGCTCAAGTCCAGCCGCGACCTCACTGCCGTGCTCTTTGCCATTTCCAACGCCGTCGCTACCACCAGGGACATTGACGAACTTTTTGCCGCTCTGCACGCCATTCTCAAAAAGGGCATCAACGCGGACAACTTCTTCATAGCCCTCAAAGACAAGGCCAATGACCGCCTGGTTTTCCCCTATTTCCAGGACGCACACGACGACGACTATCCCATTGACAACATCAGCGATCCTGCCGTGGACAGTCTCTGCCTGCGCGTGATGCGCGGGGGCAAACCTTTGTTCTTCATGGGCCGGGAATGCCTGAGCCAGAACCTCACGGTGGTGGGTCCCTTGGCCGAGGTCTGGCTGGGCGCGCCCCTGATCACCCACAATGAAGTCATCGGCGTCATGGCCGTGCAGGACTACAAGGACCCTGACGCTTTTACCGAACAAGACGTGGAGTTCATGACCGCGGTGTCCGAGCAGGCGTCCCTGGCCATTGAGCGCAAAATGGCCGAGGAGTCCATGGGCGAAGCCCGGGAACAGGCCCTGACCGCCAAGGACGCCATGGCCGCGTTCATGGCCAGCGTCAGCCACGAAATCCGCACTCCCCTGACCTCGATCATCGGTTTTGTGAAGCTCTTGCGCAAGTCCATGATCCAGAACATCCAGCCCGCTTTGGTTCATGACTCCTACTTGACGGCCAAGGCCGGAGTCATGGTTTCCAACCTGGACATCATTGCCGAGGAAGGCGATCGCTTGGCCCGGCTCATCAATGATTGCCTGGATTTGAGCCGTATTGAATCGGGCAAGACCTCCTGGCACGACGTTCCCATGGAGCCTGCCAAGCTCGCCAAACGCGCGGTGGACTGCAAGCAGGGCTTTTTCATGGACAAGGAGGACGTGCACTTGGTGTTGGATGTGAAGCCTGACTTGCCCATGGTGCGCGTGGACCCGGACAAGATCCAGCAAGTGCTGGTCAACTTGATCGACAACGGGCTCAAGTTCACGGACAAGGGCTCGGTGACCGTGTCGGCCCGCTGCGAGGACGGCCTGGTGGAGTTCAGGGTCGCGGACACGGGTGTTGGTATACCCGATGACCAGTTGCAGCGGGTATTCGACAAATTCCACAGGGCCAGCGGCACGGACACCCTGCGCAGCGCTCCCATGGGTACGGGGTTGGGCCTGGCCATCTGCCGAAACATCGTGACCCACTACGGCGGGACAATCTGGGCCGAATCCGGGCCGGGCAAAGGCGCGACTATTCTCTTCACCTTGCCCGCGCACCCCGAGGCGGATGCGGCCTCTTAGTCTTGCACGTTCCCTACGCCTCCCCTGATGGCGGAAGGCATGGCTCGCTTCACGACGCACGCCGCAACAGCCATGTGGCGCAGCGAACATGCCGCTCCAGGATGGTGTTTTCCTCCTGCTCCTTGCGCACAAAGTTCTCGATGTCGTGGGCAAGGTCGGGAAAACGGCCTGCCAGTTCTTGGGCGCGGCTGGTGATCCGGGAAAAATACTCCTTGTTCTGCGCGGCTATGGCTTGAGCTGGAATGGCCACCTCCCCGGCCAGTTCGTCCCCGTGCGCGGTGAGCCGGGCCAAGGTCTCCTCGCGTCCGGCCATGTCCTCGTAGCCCGGAAAGTCCACCGCATCCCCGGCCAAGTATCCGTCGTCAACCACCATGTAGCCTCCGGGCCGCACATGGCTGCGCAACGCGGCCATGGTTCCGGTCAAATCCCCCAGCACGTTGCCCACGGAAACATAGAGCACGCAATCGAACAGGGGGTCTTGGGCCGGATATTCCCGAATGTCAGCCTGGAGAAACCGGCATTGCCCGGCAAGACCCCGTTTCTGGGCCGCGCGTTGGGCCTCCCTGACAAAAGGCGCATACGCGTCCACCCCGGTCACGTGCCCGATGCTCCCCGGCAGGCTGGCCAGCAGGGATAGACCCACCGCGCCCTTGCCACAGCCCAGGTCCAGGACGCGGCTGTCCGGCGCAATGTCTGCTCCTTGCAGGAGCCGGGCTATGAGATGGGACATGCCGCCGAGTTCAGTGAATTCCCACAACAGGTAATCCAGATGTTCCACTAACCGCACCGAGACCTGGAAGTATTCAGCCAAGTCCTTTTTGTTGTCCATATTCTCCCCCTGGGCCTTGAATTGAGAATACGGCAATATTTCCGGCCCATGCTTTGATCGGTACTCTCTCCCCCCCGGGAACACCCCACGCGCTCTTTTCAGAACGCTTTTCGATTCCCCCTTCTACCCTGCCTGGATTCCCCCTTGGTGACAAAAAATTAACCCCGCCCAATCCTCCGCAACTCCCCATTCCCCCTATACTTGCGGCTCCTCTTGCTATTTTATTCCATTCGGTTACAACTCTGTGACCAAGTTCCGCCCCATGGACGGGACCCTGACGGGCAATTCGCCGACCCCGATCGGCAGGTGGGAGCAGAGGAAATTCGTTCACTTCTCAACCGAAGCAACATGTACAAAGGAGTGGGTATGAAAATGAAATGGTGGAAACTACTGGTCCTCATGCTGGCGTTCGCCATGCTCTTCGCCTTGGGCTGCGCCGACGAAGGCGAGGAAGCTGAAGAAGCCGAGGAAGCAACCGAAACAACTGAAGAAGCTGCTGAAGTTGAAGAAGCCGCGCCCGAACAAACCGTCCTGCGTTTGGCCATGGATGCGGACCCCGTGTCCTTGGATCCCCACGTGCAGCTTTCCGGCGGCATGCTCCAGTACTCGCACATGGTGTTCGATTCCTTGGTGCGCTGGACCCAAGACGGCCAGATCGAACCCCGCTTGGCCACCAGTTGGGAACAGATCGACGACACGACCCTGCGCTTCCATCTGCGCGACGACGTGACCTTCCACTCCGGCAACCATTTCACGGCCGAGGACGTGGCCTGGACCGTGGCCCGCCTCAAAACGAGCCAGGACTACAAGTTCCTGTTCGATCCCTTTGTCGAAGCCAAGGTCGTGGACGAATACACGGTCGACCTGATCTCGGCCGAGCCTTACGGCCTGGCCCTGTCCATGGCCACCTACATCTTCCCCATGGATGCCGCGTTCTACACCGGCACTGACGAGAACGGCCAGCCCAAGGACGCCATTGTCAAGGAAGGCCCCTCGTTTGCCAACGCCCACGAATCCGGCACCGGCCCCTACATGGTCACCGAGCGCGAGCAAGGCGTGCGCAACGTGTTCACCCGCTTTGAAGGCTACTGGGACACCGAGTCCCCGGGCAACATCGACGTGATCGAATTCACCCCGATCAAGGAAGACGCCACCCGCGTGGCCGCCATGCTCGCCGGCGACGTGGACATGATCATGCCCGTGCCGCCCCAGGACCTGGGCCGCGTGGAACAGGCCGAAGGCGTCCAGCTCGTGACCATGTCCGGCACCCGGATCATCACCCTGCACATGAACCAGGAACGCCGCGAGGAATTCCAGGATCTGCGCGTGCGCCAAGCCGTGGTCCACGCCATCAACAACCCGGGCATCGTGGAAACCATCATGAAGGGTTTCGCCACTGCCGCCGGCCAGCAAAGCCCCGAGGGCTACCTGGGCTACAACCCGGACCTGGTGCCTCGCTACGACCTGGAAATGGCCATGTCCCTCATGGAAGAAGCGGGTTATGCCGACGGCTTCACCGTGACCATGATCTGCCCCAACAACCGCTATGTGAACGACGAAAAGATTTGTGAAACCGCGGTCTCCATGTTGGCCAAGATCAACATCACCGTCGAGCTGACCACCATGCCCAAGGCCCAGTACTGGGACGAGTTCGACGCCCGCGTGGCCGACATGCAGATGATCGGCTGGCACTCGGACACCGAGGACTCGGCCAACTTCTTTGAATACCTGCTCATGTGCCCCAACACGGACACCGGCGCGGGCCAGTACAACTCCAACGAGTACTGCAACCCCGAGTTGGACGCCCTGATCGCGGCCTCGGCCACGGAGATCGACCCGGCCAAGCGCGCCGAGATGCTGCAGCAGGCCGAAGCCATGGCTTACGAAGACGCCGCTTTCGTGCCCCTGCACTGGCAGAACCTGTCCTGGGCAGGCAATGACAACCTGACCATCGGCGACATCGTCAACGTCATGAACTTCCCTTACTTCGGCGACCTGGCTGTTCAATAAACATCCCGGCCCGAAACCAACCAACAACGAGGAGCCGCCCCTGGGCGGCTCCTTTTTTTCCGCCCCGAACGCTGCAAATGGGCGCGCCCAATTCCTGGACAAGAAATGGCACATTCGCCGCCAACCCTTGCCGGACAAGGCAGAAATGCGCTGTAACCTGCTTGCCATATTCAACGATACAGCGTAGGAGCGGGATGCCATGTTCGCATTCATAGTCCGTCGTATCGCCCAGGCCGTTCTGGTCATGCTGGTCATCAGCGTGATCGGTTTCGCCATTAAGAGCGCTGTGGGCGATCCGGTCCGCGACCTGGTCGGCATCGCGGTCTCGGTGGAAGAACGCATGGCCCTGCGCGAAGAACTCGGGCTCAACGACCCCCTGCCGGTCCAGTGGGTCCGCTTCGTGACCAATGCGGTCCAGGGCGACCTCGGCCATTCCTACTTCTTCAAGAAACCGGCCCTGGAAGTCATCCTGAAAAAAGCCCCGGCCACTATTGAACTGGTCTTGTGCAGTTCACTCATCATTGTGCTTTTTTCCATCCCCATCGGCATCTTTGCCGCGGTCAAGCCCAACAACTTTTTCTCCCGATTATTCATGAGCCTGAGCATTGTGGGGGTCTCGATCCCGGTCTTTCTCACAGCCATCATCCTGATTTATATATTCGCGGTGGAACTCCATTGGCTGCCCTCGTACGGGCGAGGGGACACGGTGCGGATCTGGGGCTTTTGGGACACGGGCCTGCTCACCTGGGACGGGCTCAAGCACCTGGTCCTGCCCTCCATCTCCTTGTCCTCGATCATGCTGCCCCTGTTCATCCGCTTGATCCGCGCGGAAATGAAAGAAGTCCTGGAAACCGACTACATCAAGTTCGCCAAGGCCAAAGGCCTCAAACTGTCCCGCATCTACCTGCTGCACGCCTTCAAGAACACGCTCTTGCCCGTGATCACCGTGGGCGGCGTACAGCTCGGGACCATGATCGCCTTTACCGTGCTCACCGAGACCGTGTTCCAGTGGCAAGGCATGGGTTTCATTTTCCTGGAGGCGGTGGAACGTTCGGACACTTCCCTGCTCGTGGCCTATCTCGTGGTGGTCGGCTTTATCTTCGTTTTGGTCAACACGGTCGTGGACGTGATCTACGGCCTGGTCAACCCCACCGTGCGCATCACGGGCAGGAAATAATATGGTTTGGTTGCGCCGCATACGCCAGTCCGTCATGCTGCACAGTTTTCTGCATGACCCCGTGGCCGTGGGCAGCGCCATATTTTTGCTTTTTTTCCTGATTGTCGGGTTTGGCGCGCCCTTGGTCGCGCCCCACAACCCCTATGACTCCGCATCCATCGACGTCATGGATTCGGAAAAGCCGCCCGTGTGGGAGGAAGGCAGCGACGAACGCTTTCTCCTGGGCACCGACGCCCAGGGCCGGGATATGCTCTCCACCATCCTCTACGGCTTGCGTGTGTCCCTGATCATCGGCATGGGGGCCGTGGCCCTGCAAGCCTTCCTGGGCATCACCGTGGGTCTGATAGCGGGCTACGGCGGCCGTTGGGTGGACACCCTGTTCATGCGTTTGGCCGACGTGCAGCTCTCCTTCTCCACGTACATGATCGCCATCTTTATCGGCGCAATCGTCAAGGCCTCCCTGGGCGTGGGCAACTTTGAACGCATTGCCGTGCCCTTTCTCATCGTGGTCATCGGCCTGGCCGAGTGGCCGCAGATCGGCCGCACCGTGCGCGCCTCGGTGCTCGGGGAAAAGAACAAGGAATACGTGGAAGCGGCCCGGGTCATCGGCCTGCCCGCCCGCAGGATCATGATCCGCCACATCCTGCCCAACACCCTGACCCCCGTGCTGGTCATCTCCACGGTGCAGGTGGCCAACGCCATCATGAGCGAGGCCGCGCTTTCGTTCATCGGCCTGGGCATGCCCATTACCCGGCCCTCCCTGGGTTCCCTGATCAAGGCGGGATTCGAGTACATCTTCAGCGGCTCCTGGTGGATCACCATCCTGCCGGGCATTGTGCTGGTGCTCCTGATCCTGTCCATCAATCTCCTGGGCGACTGGCTGCGCGACTACCTCAACCCCAAGCTCTACAAGAGCTGACGCCCTTTGCCATGGACACCCTGCTCTCCGTAGAAAACCTCACCGTGAAGTTCCGCTTGCGCCAAGGCGATCTCACTGCCGTGGACAACGTGTCCTTCACCTTGGGCCGGGGCGAGCGCCTCGGCTTGGTGGGCGAATCCGGGGCAGGCAAGTCCGTGACCGGCTTTTCCCTGATCAACCTCATCAGCAAGCCCGGCTTTATTGATTCCGGTTCCATCCGCTTCGAGGACATCGAGATCACCCGCCTCTCGGACACGGCCATGCGCAAGGTCCGTGGCGAAAAGATATCGATGATCTTCCAGGATCCCATGATGACGCTGAATCCAGTGCTGACCATCGGCACCCAGATGATCGAGACCCTGCGCGCCCATGTGGGTTGCAGCCGCAGGCAGGCCGAGGCCATTGCCCTGGAGAACATCCGCAAGGTGCACATCCCGTCCCCGGAAAAGCGTCTCAAGCAATATCCCCACGAGATGTCCGGCGGCATGCGCCAGCGCATCGTGATTGCCATCGCGCTCATGGCCTCGCCCGGCCTGATCATCGCGGACGAGCCCACCACGGCCCTGGACGTGACCATCCAGGCCGAGATCATGGACCTGCTCCTGGAGCTGTGCGCCACAGAAGGCGTGGGCCTGATCCTGATCACCCACGATTTGGCCGTGGTCTCCCAGGTGACCCAGCGTATCGCGGTCATGTACGCGGGCCGCATCGTGGAGACCGGCGACACCCAACAGATCGTGCACAGGCCCAAGCACCCCTACACCCAGGGCTTGCTCGCGGCCCTGCCCCAGCATTCCAACCGCCAGAACCGGCTCAACCAAATCCCCGGGGTCATGCCCAGCCTGATCAAGATTCCGCCGGGATGTTCCTTTCACGAGCGATGCGATCTCTGCCAGGACTTGTGCCGGGAACAGATTCCCCAACTCAATGAAAAATCCTCGGGCGCCCACGTGGCCTGCCACCTCGCGGAGTGACCCATGGACACCACCCACGCCCACAACGCCGCCGCTTCTTCAGCAACGCCCCTGCTGGAGACCGTGAACCTGGTCAAGCACTTTGATATTTCCGGCGGCCTGCTCGACCGCATCCAGTGGCGCGGCTCCAACCTGGAGTTCGCTCGCACCGTGGTCCGGGCCGTGAACAACGTGAGCCTGTCCATCGCCAAGGGCGAGACCCTGTCCGTGGTCGGCGAGTCGGGCTGCGGCAAGTCCACCCTGGCCCGCACCGTGCTCGGCCTGTACCCGCCCCAGTCCGGCCAGGTACTGTACCGGGGCGAGCGCATCGACAATCTCTCGCCGCAGCAGATGTTGCCCTATCGCACCAAGATGCAGATGGTCTTCCAAGACCCCTACGCCTCGCTCAATCCGCGCATGAAGGTCCGGGAAATCCTGGAAGAGCCCGTGCGCTTCCATCACAAGGAAAAGTCCCGCTCCGAGGTCAAGGACCGGGTGGCCGAGGTCATGAAACAGGTCGGCGTGTGCCCGGACTGGGGCGAGCGCTACCCCCACGAGTTCTCAGGCGGCCAGCGCCAACGCATCTCCATTGCCCGCGCCCTGGTCGTGGACACCGAATTCATCGTGGCTGACGAGCCCATCTCCGCCCTGGACGTGTCCATCCAGGCCCAGATCCTCAACCTGCTCATGGACGCCCAGGAACAGCGATCCCTCACCTACCTGTTCATCAGCCACGACCTGTCTGTGGTCGAGCACATCTCCACCCGCGTGGCTGTCATGTATCTGGGTTTTCTCTGCGAACTGGCCCCCACAGAGGAACTGTTCACCAATCCCCGCCACCCCTATACCCAGGCCCTGCTCTCGGCCATCCCCCAGCTCGGCGCTCCCAGCCAAGACCACATCCGTCTTTCCGGCGACGTACCCACGCCTATCAACCTGCCGCCGGGCTGCGTGTTCCACGGCCGCTGCCCCCACGCCGACAAGCGCTGCCGCCGCGAGATTCCCGCGTTCCTGGCCAGCGGCGACACCACTCTGGTGGCCTGTCATGGTGTGGAAGAGGGGCGGATTTAGCGAGGGGACGGCAACGTCCGGAGATAAACGGCGTGGGGCTGCTCTTGGCTCATTCGAGGGAAGTCTTCCTGCTTTGATGTGGTATTGTTTCCCGGAATGTTTAGCTTTTCGTCCATGAGCCATGCCTTTCAACTGGAGTACCCACCAGGCTACCAATGATCCGCGCTTTTACTCACAACGACATGGACCAGGTCATCACCATCTGGCTGGAAGCATCAATACAGTCTCATCCTTTTATTGATCGAGAGTTTCTCGAATCCAAAACAGATGAGATGAGAGAGGTGTATATCCCCTCAAGTGACACATACGTCTATGAAGGCGAAGGAGAAGTACATGGATTCGTCTCTCTGCATCAAGGATCAGTAGCAGCAATTTTTGTCGCGCCTGATATGCAAAGAAAAGGAATTGGCAAGAAGCTCATGGACAAAGCTAAAGAACTCCACAACAACCTCACCCTCACCGTATACAAAAACAACCCTTCAAGCATCGAGTTCTACAAAAGCTGCGGCTTTACCATAGTCCAAGAACAAACCAATCCCCATACAGGGCATCCCGAGCTGCTTATGCAGTTCAGCTCTTAGGGCATAAAGAGTACGGATGAACGTCGTGGGGCTCTGCCCCACACCCCGCAAGGGCATGCACCACAGGCATAAGACAATCTTGGGTCCAAGGACCCAAGAGTCTCTCAATGCCCTTGACCCTACTTGAAAAAAATACTTGCTTCCGGTCTGGATCAGACTCAAGTGAGAGGCTGGCTGTTACTTCGCCCCCTTCCTCCTCACCCGGCACTCAGGCTGATTGAGCCGCTTCACGAACACATCGCCCGTGTGGCTGTAGAACACGAGCTTGCGCCCCACATTGCCGCCCACATCCATGGCCTTGACCCGGACCTTGTGCGCGGCCAGGGCTTCCAAGGCGCTGCGCACGTTGCGGTCGCCCACGCTCACCTCATGGGGGAACAGGGCATTGGCCCCACCAAAGACCTTGCACTCCAAGCCGCTGATGGTCACGCCCAATTCGTGCATGGCATTGAGCTGGGCTTCCACGGCTGAATCCGCGTACTTGAAGACATTAAAGAGCTGCCCGTTCTCCTGGGCTTTCCACTGGGGCATGAGAGCGTGGAAAATGGAGCCAATGCCCAGGCGCCGCGAAAACAGGGTCACGGACACGCAGGAACCCAGCACCGTGATCACCCTGGTGGGTTCGCGGCACAGCACTCCCTGGGAAATGTTCAGGTAGTGGGCTGGGGGGCCTGTTTTGCTTCCTGGCGTCACTCGTGGTCTCCACCTTGCCTGGTGATGAGCCCCAGGTTGGCCAAACATTCCACAAGGTCTTTCTCATCAAGGGGCTTGGTCAGGTAAATATCCGCGCCAATATCGTAGGCTGCCTGCATCATGTTCTTGGGGTCCGTGAGGCAAGAGACCATGACCAGCCTGGCCCCGCATCCCGGTTCCACGCCGCGCTCTGTTTCCAGTTCGCGGATCAGTTTGGCCGCAGTGAGCCCGTCCATCTCCGGCATCATGATGTCCAAGAGGACCACGTCAAAGGGGTCGTCGTACTCCATGGCCGAATCAAAGAGCTGGACCGCCTCGCGGCCGGTCATGGCGATGGAGCACTCGCCGTGCTTGCTCATGTAGCCGCACATGAGGGTCACAATGGCGCGGCTGTCGTCGGCAATCAGGATGTTCAGCATGCGATTTCCCAGCCTGTGGTCAACGGGTTCGGGAAACAACGGATCATGGGGATTGGGAGCCAGTGTACCCCGAGAAATACGGCGCGGCAAGCAGCAGGGTTTTTATTCGGGGTGCGGGCAACTGGGCTACTGCTCCCCGGCGTCGTCCCCTGGCGGGGAGTCCAGACGGGGCGGTTCAATGCCTTGGGATTCGTAGTACAAGACAAGATAGTATTCGTACTTTTCCCGGTACAGGGGTTCAGCGGGGTTGAGGTCCATGAGCTGTTCGTAAAGCACCATGTTGGTTTCGTAGTCATCGGCAGGAACTTGGCGCACCTGCTGGAACAACTCCTGCTCCAGGGCCGCGCGCTGTTCTTCCCAGCGGGCCGCGTAATGGCCGTGCTTTTCCCGGTACGTGGAGTTGTCCGGGTTCAGCTCCATAAGCTCCTTGTAAAACAGCATGTTGGTCTCATAGTCATCTACCGGGACTTGCAGCACTTGATTGAGCAGCCGCTGTTCCCTGAGCCTCCTTTCCTCCTGGCCCTGGGCCGCGTAATGCTCATGGCGCTCCCGGTAAAGGTCCTTGTCCGGATTGAGTTCCATGAGCCGGGCGTAAAACGCCATGTTGGTTTCCCAGTCCTCGGCAGGCACTTCCAGGACCTGGGCGTAGAGTTCTTGCTCCAGTTCCCCGAGTTCAGCGTGAAGTGTCTGCTGGTATTCCAGGCGTTGGGCCTCGTATTCAGCGTTGTCCGGCCTGAGTTCCGCTAGCCGTGAGTAGATCATGACCAGGGTTTCCAGGTCAGGGTCCCCGTTTTGGGCCAGGGTCGAGGCCCGGCGCAGCAGCTCCTGCTCCTCGGTGTGCACGGCCTCGGCGTGCAGTTCGTTGTAGCGCTCGTAACCAGCGCGGTACTCCTCGTTGTCCGGGTCCAGGGCGAGTAGCTCTTGGAACAGCCGCGCGCGTGTTGCGTAATCGTCCTCGGCAACCGCCAGGATTTCCTCTTGCAAGGCGGTCTCATACGCCCGTGCTTGGGCTTGCGTGTCGTTTTCTTGGGGAGGAGCAGCGTCCTCGGACTTGCCGAGAATCAGGAACACGGCCAGGACCAGAACGCCCAGGCTGATGAGCAGGAACGCCATCTTCTTGCGGGTCTGGGTGTCGCGCAAGGAATCGATCCCGCTGCCCAGGGACAGGGTTCGCGAGGATCCTTGCCTGGGAGCGGGACGCCGTTGGTCCCGGCTCACGTATCTGTCGCGGATGTAACGGTTCTTGGCCATGGGTACCGCAATTTAGGGCCAAGCACGCGTTTTGGTCAAGAGTGGAAGAGTACTCTTCAGCCCATCATCACTGAATGGGAAGGTTGCTTATATATTCTGCAGGCCGCAGATCTTGTGGTACCAATCCTCGGAGACCATGAGCTCCTGGTGTGTGCCCTGCTCCACCACGCGTCCATCGCGCAGGACCACGATCCGGTCCGCTTCGCTGATGGTGGAGAGCCTGTGGGCAATGGCCACGATGGTCACCTTGCCGGAGCGCCGCATCTCGTCGATGGTCTTTTGGATGTCCTTTTCCACTTCCGAGTCCAAGGCCGAGGTAGGCTCGTCAAGAATCAAAATTGGGGCGTTCTGGATCAGGGCCCGGGCCAGGGACAGCCGTTGCCGCTGTCCACCCGAAAGCCGCGCGCCCCGTTCGCCAAGGATGGTGTCCAGCCCCTCGGGCAGGTTGCACACGAACTCGTCGGCCCGGGATTTGCGCAGGATGTCCCACAGCTCTTCGTCGTTCGCTTCGGGGCGGGCAAAGCAGATGTTGGCCCGGGCCGTATCGTTGAAGATAAAGGCGTCCTGGGACACAAAGGCCATGTTGCGCCTGAGCGATCCCCGGTCGAAATCGCGGCCGTCGGTGCCGTCAAAAAGCACCCCGCCCGAGTCTGGTTCGCGCAAACAGGGCAGCAAGTCGACCAGGGTCGACTTGCCCGCGCCCGAGGGGCCGACCAAGGCGGTCATTTTGCCTGCGGGCAGTTCCATGGACAATTCCTTGAGCGCGGGTTCATCCTGGCCAGGGTAGGTAAAGGTCAAACTCTCCAGGCGTATGGCATCCATAATGCCGGTAAAGTCTGTGCCGCCCTGCTCCGGCTCCTGGTTGGCCCTGGATTCCTCCAAGCCCTGCTCCACCTTTTCCAAACCGCCGGCATTGGCCAAAAAGGTCTGGCGCGACCCCAGCACTTCCTTGCACAGGGGCATGAGCCTGAGCAAAACGAGCATGAACAAGCCGACCTGGGCCAAGGACATATGGAAAATAGCCACGGCCAAATACAGGATCACCAGCCCGCCCACAATCACCGTGGGCTCCAGGAGCAAGTCAACGCGGGCGCGCAGCTTGTTGAGCCAGTACATATTGTCCCGGACCCTGGCCGAGGCATGGTCCACCCGGTCGATTTCCCGCTCCGTGGTGGCTGTAAGCTTGATCAGCCTGAGCGCCATGAGACGTTCGACCAGATACACGGAAAAACGCTCGTTGGCTGCGGTGGTGTCCCGGCTCACGCTACGCGTCTTGCGAACGAACCAGCTTACCAAGAGCCCGGCAGCCAGAAGAAAGAGCACGGCAAGGCCAGTCATGGCCGGGGAAAGCACGAACAGCACCGCCACGTAGCCGACAATTATGATCGAGTTGGCCACCAACGAGGCCAGGGCCAGAAAGCTGCTGCCCACGCGCTGGGTCTCCAGGGTCGCCAGGTTCACGACCTGGCCCGAGGCCCGCTTGTCGAAAAAGGAGTACGAGGCCCGCAAGTAGCCGCGAAATACGCTCATGCGCGTGTGGTGCATCACGTCCTGGCCCAGCCAGGCCGAATAGACCACCCGCGAGTAGATCACGAGCACACGCAGCAGCATGATCAGGAGCAAGGCAGTGATGAGCGAGACCAGGGTCACTTCCAGGTTCAGCAGGGCGAATCCTTCGACAATGTATTGCCACATGCGCGAGTCCTGGGCCAGCGCTGCCGCGTCCCTGCCCTTTTCAATGAACTCCAGCAGGGGCAAGAACATGGCCATGCCAAAACCCTCGAAAACGGCGGCCCCGAGGGCCAAAAGAAAAAACAAGGCAATGCGGCCCTTGGTCAGCCCGAACATGGCGAGTTGCGTGAATGTCATGATAACTCCTGGCCGGAGAAAAAGCGCCGGCGCGTTGGGGAAATACCCCAGGTCCCGGCTTCCGTCCAGTGCTTGGTTCGGGGTTACCTGGCAAGCAAGGCCTTGGCCGCGCCGAGCAGGTCGTCGGCCACCAGGTCCGGGGTGCAGCGCCCTTGAGCCTCGTGTTGTGCGCCGTGCCCCGTGCGCACAAGTACGCCCAAAGCTCCCACGGCCTGGCCCAAGTCCACATCAGCGCACTTGTCACCAATGGCCACCGACTGTCCGAGGTCAATATCCAGGTCGGCAAGGGCCTGCTCAACG
>QZKZ01000008.1 GCA_004796465.1 Desulfovibrio sp. | reverse complement strand
CCCAACTACGTTCTGATCCTGGAAACCCTGCTCACGGACGAAGGCTACCAGGTGACCGGGCTGACCGACCCGGAGATGGGCTTGGCCTATCTCGAAGAGTCCGAGGTGGACGTGATCATCACGGACATGAAGATGCCCAAGCTCACGGGCCAAGATGTGCTGGAGCACGCCAAGCGCAACTATCCACACATTCCGGTGATGATCATGACCGCGTACGGCTCCATTGAAGGAGCGGTTGAGGCCATGAAGATCGGGGCCTTTGACTACATCACCAAACCATTCGCCAATGAAGAGCTGCTGCTCTCCGTGACCAAGGCCCTGCAATTGGCCAAGGCCCACCGGGAATACCGCATCCTGCACGAGAGCTTGCAGGAGCGCTACGGGCTGCATCAAATCATCGGCAAATCCAAGGCCATTCATTCTGTCCTGGGCATGGTGGACAAGGCCGCACCGAGCAAGGCCACGGTGCTGCTTTCCGGCGAATCGGGCACGGGTAAGGAACTGGTGGCCCGGGCCATCCACTTTGCCTCGCCGCGCAAGAACAAACCTTTCATCTCCGTCAACTGCATGGCGCTGAACCCCGGGGTGTTGGAAAGCGAGCTGTTCGGCCATGAAAAAGGCTCGTTTACCGGCGCCGTGGCCCAGAAGCGGGGCCGTTTCGAGTTGGCCAACGAAGGCACCCTGCTTCTTGATGAAATTGGTGAACTCAACCCCGAACTCCAGGTTAAGCTGCTCAGGGTCTTGCAGGAACACCGTTTTGAGCGCGTGGGTGGGGGCAAGGAAATTGAAGTGGATATCCGCGTGGTGGCCGCCACCAATAAGGATCTGCTTGCCGAAGTCGAGGCCGGGAACTTCCGCGAGGACCTGTATTACCGCCTCAATGTGATCCAGATCGTTATGCCGCCCCTACGCGAGCGCCGCGAGGACATCCCCTTGCTGGCCGCCCATTTCCTGCACAAGCATGGCAAGGACAACAACATTGAGAACAAGTCCTTCTCGCCCGAGGCCGTGGATTACCTCATGGGCTATGAATGGCCGGGTAATGTCCGCCAGTTGGAGAACATCGTGGAGCGCTGCATGGTGCTGTCCGCCACGCCCCAAATCAGCGTGGACGACCTGCCCAATGAGATCAAGGATGATGAAGCCCAACTCAAAAGCGCGGTGGACCTCTTGCCCACAAGCCTGAACCTTGCCGAGACCCTGGAGAAGATCGAAGCCGCGCTCATTCGCCGGGCCCTGGCCAAGACCGACTTTGTCCAGGTCAAGGCCGCGGAGATGCTCAACCTGTCCAAGAGTTTGTTCCAATATAAGCTGAAAAAGTACAAGATTACAGGGCATTGATGGGCCAGGAACCCCTTTCCGGTCCCCAGGAGCCTGTGGCGCGCGAGTCCGACGCCACGGAATACATTTCCGCGCTCAAGGCGTCGCCTGCCCTTGGCCCGCATGTGGCCCATCACCGAATCCTGGACCAACTCAGCGCCAAATACCAGGATCCCCGCCGTCCCTGGCCCAAGGCTATCTCCGGCATCCTGGAGAAGCTGGGCATCCCAAAGCTGTATACCCATCAAGTCGAAGCCATGGATCGCATCCGGGCCGGACGCAACGTGGTCGTGGCCACGCCCACGGCCTCGGGCAAGAGCTTGGTGTACAATTTGCCGGTCATTGAGCGTTTCCTCACGGACCCGGACAGCAAAGCCCTGTACCTCTTTCCCCTCAAGGCCCTGGCCCAGGACCAGCACAAGGGGTTCATGGAGCTGACGGACCATTGGCCGGAAGAAGCCAGGCCCAGGTCAGCCATCTACGACGGGGACACCACCCAATGGTTCCGCCGCAAGATCCGTAATGACCCGCCCCAGGTACTGCTCACCAATCCGGAGATGCTACACCTGTCCCTATTGCCGCACCATGATAAATGGACCGCGTTCTTGGCCGGGTTGTCCTGTATCGTGGTCGATGAAGTCCACACTTACCGGGGCGTCATGGGTTCGCACATGGCCCAGGTCTTCAGGCGCTTGCTCAGGATCTGCGACCGGTTTGGAGCCAAACCGAACTTTGTGTTCTGCTCGGCCACAGTGGGCAATCCCGGGGAGTTGACTCGGCAGTTGACCGGACTGGACGTTGAAGAGGTCACGGAAAGCGGTGCGCCCCAAGGCAAACGCCATTTCCTGTTTCTCAATCCCTTGGACGGTATGGAAACGCACAGCGCCTCGTCCGCCGCTATCAATCTCCTCCACGCAGCCCTGCACCGTTCCATGCGCAGCATCGTCTACACCCAGTCCCGGAAAATGACGGAGCTGATCAGCCTGTGGGCGGGCAGCCGCTCCGGCAAGTTCCAGGACCGGATCAGTGCCTATAGGGCTGGATTCCTCCCGGAAGAGCGCAGGGAGATCGAGGCCAAAATGGCCTCAGGAGAGCTGTTGGCTGTTATTTCGACCAGTGCCTTGGAGCTGGGCATTGATATTGGCGCTTTGGATGTGTGTATTCTGGTGGGGTATCCCGGAACGATCATGGCCGCCTTACAGCGCGGTGGCAGGGTCGGCCGTACCCTGCGTGATTGCGCAGTGGTTCTCATCGCCAACGAGGACGCCTTGGACCAATACTTCATGCGCCACCCCAATGAATTTTTCCAGCGGCCGCCGGAGCAGGCCGTGCTCAATCCCCACAATCCAGTCATCCTTGGTAAGCACTTGGAATGTGCAGCGGCTGAACTCCACTTGGATACCAATGAACCATGGTTGGCCGATGCCAAGGTGCAAGCAGTGGTTCAAGAGTTGGAATATTCTGGAAAACTCTTGCGCAGCAAGGACGGAAGCGTGATCTTTTCCGCACGCAAGCAGCCGCATCGTGATGTAAACCTACGTGGTACGGGCCACACCTTTTCCATTGAGGAGAAAAGCCTTGGCAACAATGTGGGGGATGTAGACGAACTGCGGGCCTACAAAGAGACCCACCCCGGAGCTGTGTATCTGCACAAGGGAATCAGCTATGTGGTCACCGACCTTGACCTGGGCGAGCGCAAGGCGGTTGTGACACGCCGTAGCGTGGACTATTACACCCGGACAAGAGGAAACAAGCACACGGAAATCCTGCGCGTGGACGACACCCGTATCTTTGCCGGAGTGAGATTGAGCTTGGGCCGGCTCAGGGTCACGGAGACCATCACTGGGTATGAAAAGCGGGCCGTGAGCGGGGGAAGGCTCCTGAGCATCATTCCCCTGGATCTACCTCCCATGGTTATGGAGACCGATGGGGTCTGGTTTGAAGTTCCCCTCACTGTTCAACAAGCGGTTGAAGAGGAATATCTGCACTTCATGGGCGGCATCCATGCGGTGGAACATGCTGCTTTAGGGATTCTGCCCCTGCTGGTCATGGCGGACCGCAATGATCTCGGGGGTATATCCACGCCCATGCATGCCCAGCTTGGTGCTCCGGCAGTGTTTATGTATGAAGGGGTGCCAGGAGGTGTTGGCCTTTCTGCCCAGGCCTTTAGCCAAGCCGAGGAATTGCTGGAAAAGACCCTGCAGGTCATCACCTCTTGCCCCTGTGATTATGGCTGCCCATCCTGCGTACATTCGCCCAAGTGCGGCTCGGGCAACAGGCCCATTGACAAGGCAGCTGCAGTGTTTGTCTTGGACCAATTGCTGAATGGAACTACGATTGAACATACGGGAAATCAACAATACGTAATACAAATCAACCGACAAACACAACAGACAACATCTGTTCAAGGAAAAACTCAAGGCACTGACATGAACCAGACCTCGCATTTCGCGGTTTTGGACGTGGAAACCCAACTCTCGGCCCAAGAAGTGGGGGGCTGGCACATGGCCCATAAAATGCGGGTCAGCGTGGCTGTGCTCTACGATTCAGCTTCAGACAGCTTTACAACCTTTCACGAGCAAGACATGGAGCGGCTCATCCAGCGCTTGAAGGAATTTCCCCTCATTGTGGGCTTTAACATTATCGGCTTTGATTACAAGGTGCTCTCAGCCTACAGCACGCAGAGGCTCGTGGACTTGCCCACCCTGGACATGCTCCTGGAGGTGAAAAAGCCCTTGAGCTATCGAGTGTCCCTGGACAATTTGGCCGGGGCGACATTGAACGCGGGAAAAAGCGCGGATGGGCTCCAGGCCTTGGCCTGGTGGAAACAAGGTGAAGTTGAGAAGATCGCGGAGTATTGCCAAAAGGATGTGGCCATTACTCGCGACTTGTATCTCTTTGGAAAGGAGAACAAACACTTGCTGTTCACCAACAAGGCCAAGCAAGTGGTGCGGGTCCCTGTGCAATGGTAATTGGCGATTCAAAAGAAAAGGACGCGGACAAACTTGTCCCCGCCCTGATAGTTCGTTTGGGAATACTTCTTAAATAACTTTATTAAGAGCGTACTCAATGACACCTTCCGCGCCTAGGGCCATGAGCTTGGGAATCAGATCGCGCACCACGCCTTCTTCCACCACGATCTCCACGGAAAGCCAGTCCTTGTTGTAAAGCCCGGCAACCGTAGGCGAGGTCAGGCTTGGCAACAGGCCCATGATGTCGCCCATCTTGTCTTCAGGCACGTTCATCTTCAAGCCCACCAATTTTTCCGCACGCAAAGCGCCTTGAAGCAGCAAGTCGATGTTTTGCATCTTTTGGCGCTTCCAGGGGTCGGTCCATGATTCCTTGTTGGCAATGAGCCGGGTGTTGGTCTGGAGCAACTCGGCAATAATGCGGAGTCCATGCGCCTTGATCGTGGTCCCGGTCTCGGTGACCTCAACGATGGCGTCGGCCAAGCCCTCGACCACCTTGGCTTCAGTGGCGCCCCAAGAAAATTCCACATCCACGGGAATCTTGGCGTTGGTGAAGTATTGCTCCGTGAAGTGAACGAGTTCAGTGGCGATTTTCTTGCCGGCCAAGTCCTCGGGACGGCGAAAGGGAGAATCCCCGTTCACGGCCAGGACCCAACGCGCGGGGCGGGAGCTGACCTTGGAGTAAACCAGGTCGGAGATCACTTCCACGTCTGACTCGTTCTCCAAGATCCAGTCCTTGCCGGTGAGCCCAGCGTCCAGAGTGCCGTCCTCTACATAGCGGGACATTTCCTGGGCGCGGCACATGCTGAGCTGAATTTCGGGGTCGTTGATCTCGGGAAAATAATTGCGGTGGTGCTGGCGTATTTTCCAGCCCGAGCGTTCAAAAAGACTAATGGTGGCGTCCTGCAGGGATCCCTTGGGAATACCGAGCTTTAATACATTGGATTCAGCCATTTATTTATATACCTCCTTGGGATCGAAAACCTTGGGGGAGCATTCACAGACCTTGTCCGCTTTGAGCTCCCTATAAAAACAGCTGCGATACCCTTTATGGCAAGCAGCGCCGCCAACCTGCTTGATGAGCACGAGCAGGGTGTCGCTGTCGCAATCAAGGCGCATGGAATCGAGCTTTTGCACATGGCCTGATGTGCCGCCCTTATGCCACAGCTCGTTCCTGCTGCGGCTATGGTAATGCACCTCGCCGGTTTCCAGGGTTTTTTCAAAAGCTTCCTGGTCCATGTAGGCGAGCATGAGCACCTCGCCGCTTTCGCAGTCCTGGGCAATGACAGGTATCAGCCCGCCTTGCTTAGAAAAATCTGGTGTAAAATCGGAATTCATCGTCTTAGTCCTTCATCCATGGGAGTTGTGAACGTTGGAAGGGGGCAATAGCCTTATTGCCTGCTTTTCGCAAGGCCGGAACCATGACGTTTCTGTGTCGCCAATTGTCCGCATGCCGCGCCAATGTCAGCACCCTTGGATTTCCGCAGGATAACCGTGAACCCCTTATCCCATAGGACCTTTTCAAAGGCCAAAATATCCTCTTCAAGCGGGGCCCTGTATAGGGCTTCGCCGCAGTCCTTGGGCGGGTTGTAAGCAATGAGGTTGATCTTGACCCGCTTGCCCGCGAGAAGCTTTGCCAGTTGCTTGGCATGATTGGGCTGGTCGTTGACCCCGCCAAGAAGAATGTATTCCATGGTCAACCGCTGCCGTGGTTTGAGCGGATAGGCATCCACAACACGCATGAGATCGTCCAAGTGTTTTCTAGCCGCCTTGGGCATGATCCGCTCGCGAAGTTCCTGAGTGGGCGCGTGCAGAGAAAGAGCGAGACTGGCGAGTCCACTATCGCCCAGGGCCAGCATGTCCTTGTCGCGGCCGACGCCCACAGTGGAAACCGTGATCCGGCGGGAAGAAAACTCAAGGCCCATGGGGTGGCGGAGGATTTCCAAAGATCGCATCAACTCGGAAAAGTTGAGGAATGGTTCGCCCATGCCCATGAACACGAGGTTACGTAAAGGCTGAAGGGAATTCGTGGCTTCCAGGTAGTCCTGGGCCACGAGGATTTGCCCCAATATCTCGGCCATGGTCATATTGCGCGAAAAACCCATGTCTCCGGTGCTGCAAAAGGTGCACGCCATGGCGCAGCCTACTTGGGTGGAAAGACACTGGGTTGTATGCTCTTTTTCAGGAATAAGTACGGTTTCCACAACTGCGCCGTCTGCAAGGGACAACAAGAACTTCACGGTTCCGTCCTGGGATACGGCTGTATGAGCGATATCAGGCCATGTGATGTGTGCTTTCTCGGCTAAAGTGAAGCGAAAATCCTGGCTCAGATTGGTCATGGCGCTGAAGTCGCGCGCTCGCTTTTGCCACAGCCACTGAAAGACCTGGTCGGTACGATATCGGGGCTGGCCATGCTCCTTGAGGAACTCAGCCAAATCAGCGTGGGAAGAGTTGAGAATATCCAACATGATAATCGCCCTGCCCTGAAACAGGGCATGGTCAGAACAAAGCAATCCAGCAGCGAACCGGATTACGTCAGTTGCTCGCGGTCCTTGTAACGGCTCACGAATTCAACGGCTTCAGGCACGCTGGTCACGTCCCCCCCTATCTGGGCCTGGATCAAGGCGTCGCGGATCATGCCCACGGCAGGACCCGGACGTATTCCAGCGAATTCCATGATCTCGTTGCCGTTGAGCAGGGGTTCCAGCATCTCATGGGGCACGTCGGCGCGCTCCAAGTACTTCATATTATGATTAAATGAAGCGTAGCTGCCGTCCCTGGCCTTAATGTTGGCCCGCGCCATTTCAATGAGGCGGGGATACTCGTCAATGGCGGTGAAGCGGCGGATGCCCTTGTCCGTGAGCATGGGCGTGAACCTGAGGTGGTAGCGAACGAGGTGGCATATAAGGTCAATGTCTTCGGTGGGAAAACGCAAGCGGTTGAGAATGCGCCGCGTGATCTTGGCGCCGATCACGTGGTGCTGGTGAAAGTGCCAACTCTCACCGTAATACTCGGCTGTGTACAGCTTGCCCACGTCGTGGAACAGGCAGGCCATGGTGCCGTACCAATCATAAGGCAGCTCCTCGGGGTAACGGCGCATGCATTCGATTGTGTGCTCCAATACGGTTTCCTGGCCACCACCGTTCTCACCCTTGGGCTGCTTGGTCCGGGAAAGAGCGGCAATTTCAGGGACAAGGCCGTGCAGAACCTGGCAATCAAAAAGTAAACTGACGAATTGCCAGAGATTTTCCGCCTCTACCTTACGCCATTCATCCATGATGGCTGAGACCGGCACGTAATCGAGCATGGGCTGGACGCCGCGGATAATGGCCATCCAGGTGTTGGCTTCCACAGGCAACTGGTAATTTGCGGCATACCGAATGGCGCGAATACCAAGAATGTAATTATATTTAAGGGTTTCATCGGCAATACCGGTGAGCACGATCTCGCCGCCGCTCAAGTCGCTGAACCCTTCATCAGCAGGCTCGGTATTGGCCGGAGTGTAGGGGCAGGCCAAGTTCAGGGCCTGGCTTTGCACCCGCTCCACTTCCTGGAGAAGCCGGTCAGTGGACTTGGCCACGGCCGCGTCGGGATGAGAACCATCCACCACATGGGCGGCGTAAAAATGGTAGGTCACACCGTCCTCGACTAAAACGGCAATAACAAAAGGTTCAGCCGTGGTTTGAATCTTGGGAAAGACTGCAATAAGTTCATCAATGCTCATGTCAGCGGCAATATCCACTTCTGGTTCGTCTTGCCCCTCCAGGGCTTGTTCGTGCAAACGGGCATTGATGACATACGCTTCATAACCGTTTCGCAGCAAGGTATTGCAAAGGACCTGCGCTTGTTTCAACGTCTCGCTCATACTTTATGACTCCTTATACGCCAGACACAATCTGGGTACGCGCCTGACCCCCAGGGCGCGTATTTTTCAAACCTAAACAACAGTCTTACCGGCAATGCAATGGGCCCTGACACGGCCATGGAGCATCTTGCCCAGCCAAGGCGAATTCTTGCCCTTGGAATGCAGGGTCGAGGCTGAGACCTCCCAGGCCTCTTCCTCGTCAAACAGAAAGAAATCAGCAGGATCGCCGGGCTGGAACGAGTTTACAGGCAAGTTGAATATTTTGCCCGGCCCAAAACACCAAGCTTCAATGAACCGCGACTCATCCAACACACCCTGTTCAACCAAGGACCAAGTAAGGGCAACCGCCGTATCCAAGCCGGTGATGCCGTTGGGCGCGTCAGCGAAACACGTTTCCTTCTCATGGCGTGCATGGGGGGCGTGGTCAGTGACCAGGATATCCAGGACTCCGGTACGTAAACCCTGGCGTACTGCCTCGACATCGTCTTCCCGACGCAAGGGCGGATTCATCTTGGCGTTGGCATCATATTCCTTGACCGCATCCTCGGTGAGCAGGAGATAGTGGGGACAAGTCTCCGCTGTCACGGGAATCCCCTTTTCCTTGGCCCAGGCAATAAGCTCAACCGATTCGCGGCTGCCGATATGAGCCAAGTGGATGGGCTTGTTCAGGTAGCCTGCCAACAGGATGTCACGAGCTACTTGAATGGATTCGGAAACCGTGGGAACACCCACCAAGCCCATGTGGCCGGAAAGCTCGCTCTCGTTCATGACACCTTCAACTGCCAGGCTGGGATCCTCACAATGGTCGATAACGAGGCGGCCCAGGTCCGATGCGTATTCCATTCCACGCCGAAACAATTCCGTGGAGGCCACGGGCAAGCCATCGTTGGAAAAAGCCGCGCATCCCGCTTCAGCCAACTCCATGAGCGGAGCCAGCTCCTTGCCTTGCAAACCCTTGGTCAAAGCACCCACTGGATGGACGCGGGGTCCTTTGGGCCAGTGCTGCTTGGCCCGGTCCAGCATGAGTTCGGTGACCGTGGCTGAGTCATTCACGGGTTGTGTGTTGGCCATGGCCAAGACAGCGCCGAATCCACTGTGGGCGGCTGCTTTCAGGCCAGACGCCACATTTTCCTTGTACTCAAAGCCAGGCTCGCGCAAGTGTACGTGAGCGTCGATAAAACTGGGAAACAAACGCAAGCCAAATCCCTCGAGCTGGCGTTTGGAAGAAAACTCACGGCTCTCGTCATAAGGGAGGCATTCCAGGATCTTGCCCTTGGCAACAAGCAGGTCCACTTCCCGGCCTTGCCACAGCGCGCCACGTACAACCAAATCAACTTGCGCCATGATCAGGCCTCCTTGCTCCGGGTCAGGAACAGAAATAGAACTGCCATGCGAACGGCAACGCCTGCAGCAACTTGATCCAAGATCAGACTGTCGTCGTGGTCGGCCAGGGAAGAAGCGATTTCCACACCCCTGTTCATGGGGCCGGGATGAAGGATTTTCACGCCTGGCTTGGCCTTGTCCAGATGTTCTGAACAGAGGCAATACCGTGAAGCGTATTCCCTCAAGTCCGGGAGAAGTCCGGCTTGCTGCCGCTCCAATTGCAAACGAAGACACATGACCGCATCCACTCCGCGTACAGCCTGGCTCAAATCATGATAAACCTTGACCGGCCAGTTCTCCACTCCAGGCGGCAGCAAAGTCGAGGGAGCACAAAGACGGATCTTGACGCCTAGGGAGCAGAGCAGCTTGACGTTGGAGCGGGCAACCCTGCTGTGGGCTATGTCGCCGAGAATACACAGGGTGCGGCCACGAAACTCCTTCCAATGCTCACGCAGGGTGAAGCAGTCGAGCAGGGCTTGGGTAGGATGGGCGTGGCGGCCATCTCCGGCATTAATGATGGCGCATGAAAGACGCTCGGACAAAAACTTGGCTGCGCCGCTTCTGTTGTGCCGGATGACGATGGCGTCGGGGTTCATGGCCTGCAAGGTTAGCGCTGTGTCCTTGAGGCTCTCGCCTTTTTGCAGACTGCTGCCGGTCTTGGCCAAAGCAAAGGTGTCGGCGGACAAGCGCTTGGCAGCAATGTCGAACGATGTCTTGGTCCGGGTGCTGGGTTCGGCAAAAAACAGGACAACACTGCGGCCCTTGAGGGTGGGCACCTTCTTAACAGCGCGAGTATTGATTTCCTTGAAATAAGTGGCGGAATCGAGAATATGCAGGGTCTCTTTCCGGGACAGTTGATCCACGTCCAGGAGGTCCTTATGCTGCCATATGAAGCGGGTGTCTCGTTCCATGGCTGACGCTTTCCAGGGTGTCCCGGACCGGCCTCCTACTCCGCCTGTTGATTACGTTGTTGTTTCATACTTGAGCCCTTACAACCCGCTCAAATCGCCGGGCACTACTGAGAATGCGGCCAATTTGCCCGGAGCCAGGGTGCCGGCGTGTGCTGCATAGCCCATGATCCTGGCGGGGTTCACGGTCATCCACATAAGCGCCTCTGCCAAAGTAATATGAGTTGGGGATTTTTCCAAGAGGAACCTGAGCTCGTTCCACAAACTCAAGTCCGTGTTGGACGCCAGGCTGTCCGTACCCAAGCAAAGAGGAATATTGAGCTTTCGCATGGTCTTCCAATCGGCCTGGCCCACACCTATATATTCGTTGCTGCGCGGGCACAAGCAAAGGCTTGTACCGGTTTCCTTAAACACGGCAAGTTCATCGGCACTCAAGCGAACGCAGTGGACGGCAAGAGTGGAGCTGTCCAAGAGCCCAAGCTCGTGGGCCAAGGCCATGGGCCGTTTCTCCGGCGGCACATGCGAAGCAGGAATCAATGATTGCGACAGCATGGCATACAACTCGCCAATGCCGGACAAGGCCATTTCCTCACCCTCATGTTCGGCCAGATGGATGGAAAAAGGTTTTCCTTGTCGGCGGCACCACGCTTTCACGTGTTGCAGCAACTCAGCAGAGGTGGAATACAGCGCATGTCCAGCGGCACTGACTTTATCAGGGTAAGCTTTCAAAGCTTCCAGGGCGGTAGGGGGCCAAGGAAATTCCCGGGAAGGGGGCTGTGGACCAGAGAAGCCAATGAATTCAGCGAATATTCGGCTCAAGGGCAAATCTTCAGCAAGAACCTTGGAGGTAAGCTCGGGCCGCCGGGTAGCGATGTCGGCGGCAAATACGGTTCCCTGGTCACGCATTCGCCTTACAGCGGTCCTGACATGATGCTCGTCAACAGCTTGCATGGGGGAAGCCATGAGGCTTTTTACCCAGGCAAGGAAACCCTTGCCGGAAACGGTTGCGCCCTTGAGGTGGGAAAGTTCGAGATGTACATGGGAGTTGAACAGGCCCGGTGCCAGGGCTGTTTCAACAGCAACGACATGGGCGGGCAGGTCTCGCTGAAATTGAGAGTAGGGCCCAACAGCAGTGATGGTGTGCCCTTGGCCAAGGGCAATACCATCAGCCACTCGTTCCTGTCCCTCAACCATGGTCCAAATAACAGGAGCATGTACTGCCCACAGATCATGGCCTGATATGTCGCCAGGAAGAATCAGGCTCAGCTCGTCCACAACCATGCCACTCCTGAGAGCAGTTCACCGGCAATACAAGCCGCACCGAGAAAATCACCATTGATTCCCTGGACCTTCTTGGCCAATGAGCTGAAAAAAATGACGCTTCCCAGGCTCAAGGCCAAAGACAGGAGTAAACAAGGCAGGGAAACCAAAAAAGGAGCGATTATCACGGTGATGACCAGGGCAGTCGTGAGAGTCGAACGGTGGGCGTAATCCACGAAAACCTGAGCCAAGCCGGGCCTGGACATACCTTGAGCTTCATAACAAAGCCCGACAATAGTCAACCTGCCGACCATGAAGCACCAAACCGGGGCTGACAATGCCTGGTCCGTACACATGGCATGAAACAACAAACCCTGGCCGCTCGTGCCCATAATTAAGGCTATTACGCCGAACACTCCGATTCTGCTGTCTTTGAGCACGGCCCAAAAATCATCGCCCCTGCGCATGCTGCCCAGGGCATCGGCCAAGTCGGCCCAACCGTCCCAATGCAAGGCCCGGGTCAACACCAAGCTCGCCCCGACAATGAACCATGCTTGAAGCATGGGATGGTCGCTGAACAAGCCGAACCACGGCAAGAGGATCGCGACGAAACCTAAAACCAACCCCACAAGAGGAAACATGGGCAAGGTTTCGGCCATCTGTTCCTGGGACACGGAACGGGCAGGACCCAGGCGGGTCAAGAAGCCCAAAGCCACGAGAAAGCGCTGACAAGAAATCATAAACAAATGTCTCCAGAACCCGGTCCAAGAAGAACATCTTGGGAAATATCCAACCCAAGAGTCTGGGCTGCAGAAGCCATGTTCATGGCTACTTCAAGGTACCCCTGGCTTCCTGCGAGGAGACCGACTTGGCCGGGAGCAAGTTCGTGGTAACTCTTCACCACTGATAAGGGCTTGCTCTGTGGCGCGCGCATCTCCACGCTGGTCCACCCGTGAATCCTTTCAAGCCAAGGAGTTTCAGGCGCATTCAAGATCACGTTGCCAAAGGCATCAACATGCAGCACGGATGTGATTAAGCACAGACCATCCCATTTCGGGGCAGACCATGCGGGGTTGACTACATCCTCAGGAGAAAGAAGCGCACCCAATTCTGACACTGCTCCTCCTTGTGCTATACGGACTGCCAATGGCGCGAAAAGATCTCGCCCATGAAAAGTGTGGCTTGGCTTATCAGCAACATCCAGGGAAGACACATCGTACACTTCGGCTTGGGGCGATTCCGCCAGCAATAGAGACAGCAGGCCATTATCAGGAGCCAGGAAAATCCGGTCATGGCAATTCGCGGCAAGTATTTTCCGAGAGCTGCCTACGCCGGGGTCCACCACGCAAATGAAACATGTGCCCCGGGGAAAAAAGCTCCAAGAAGTTTGGAGAAAGAATGCCCCCTGAACCACGGAAAAAGGGGGGACATCGTGGCTCAGGTCAAGGATGCGGGCATCAGGACAAAGGGAGGCTAATACGCCTTTCATTTGGCCCACATATTGGTCATTGAGGCTGAAGTCCGTAAGCAAGGCAAAAGTCACGGGGGTCATTAGGTTCCTCATGGCTCAAGAAACCATACAAGGGGGGCACCTGGCTCGCAAGCCAACTCCATGTTTTCACATGAAACACACGAAAAGGGCAGGGAATATGAAATGTGGCCTATTGGCCGGCCAAGGTAATGCTGAATGCCAGGGAATAGAGCTGGTGAAAAAAGTCAACGTACTCCACAAACACGTTTTCAGGAGCAGTGATGCGGGCAGGCGCGAAGTTGAGGATACCCTTGACGCCGGATTCAATGAGATGGTTGGCGGCGCGTTGGGCGCGTTCTGGCGGAGTGGTGATGATGCCGATCTCAATGTCCAGTTCCTTGACCCAGTCGGATAAGGTCTTGGTGCACATGACTTCCAGACCGGAAATGACTTCGCCAATTTTAAACGGATCGCAGTCGTATGCCCCAACAATATGAAAACCGCGAGCCTTAAACTCCTTGTGATTAAGCAGGGCGCGACCAAGGTTGCCAACGCCGACAAGGGCAGTTCGCCAGACACGGTCAACACCTAGGCTGCGCTTGATGGACGTGATCAAGTCTTCCACGTAGTAGCCTACGCCGCGTACGCCGAATTCACCAAAATATGCAAGATCTTTGCGAATCTGAGATGGGTTGACATCGCAGGCCTTGGCCAGGGCCTCTGAAGACACAACCTTGACTTGGTCGCGCTGCATCCATCCCAAGACCTGAACATACACGGCCAAGCGTTGGATGGTCGCGCTGGGGATATGATCACTTTTCAAAGGAAGGGGCTCTTGCGGTAGTATGTGAAATTAGTAACTTGCCTTGGGGAGAAAAAAGGAGGCTGCGATTGCAGCCCCCTTTTCAAGCGTCATTAAGCCAAGGAAACGTTGCCGGACAGCATCAGGCAGATAACCAGGGCGTAAATAGCCAAGGATTCGATGAAGGCCAAGCCGAGGATCAAGGTAACCATGATCTTACCACCGGCTTCGGGATTGCGGGCGGTACCTTCACAAGCAGCCTTGAGGCCGATGCCTTGGCCCAAGCCGCAACCAAAGGCAGCGATGCCCATGCCGAAACACATGGCCAGGCCGATGGTGGAAGCAGCGTCAGCAATGTGGGCGTCCACAGCGGCGCTGGCGATAGCGGCAATGGCGAGCATCCAGACAACGTTCAAGGTAACGAGAACCAGTTTGCGCATTATCCTAACTCCTTACAGTTATTATGTTGTGGTCAAAGACCATTTCCCCTGAGTGAAGCGCTTAGTGCGCGTGCTCCATGGACCCCTTGAGATAGATGGTGGTCAGCATGAAGAAGATGAAGGCCTGCAACAGCTTGGCGATCATGAACAAGAAGTAGATCGGCATGGTGCCGAACAGAGGCGCCAAGTTGAAGAAGAGCACGATAACGATTTCCTCGCCTCGGATGTTGCCGAAGAGACGGAGGGTCAGCGACAACATGCGGGCCAAGTGGGAGATAATCTCCAAGGGCAGCATGAGCGGAATCAGCCACCAGAAGGGCCCGCAAAAGTGCTTGATGTACCCAATCTTCCAGCGCCAGAAACCAACGGCGTTGTAATAAGCGAACGCGAACACGGCCAGGCCGGCGTTGGTGTTGATGTTGGCGGTGGGAGCGTCGCAACCGGGAACCAAGCCCAGGAAGTTGCACACCAGGATATAGGCGAACAAGCCGAACACAACGGGGAAGATCTTGCGGCCGTCTTCACCCATGATGCCCACAACAAAATTTTCCAGGCCGCCGATGATGGTCTCAGCGACATTCTGCAGGGTTCCGGGCACCAGACGAAGCTTGCGGCGAACCAGCAGGGAAAAGGTGATCAGAATCGCGGCTGCAACCAAGGAATAAAAGACATGCTTGAGCGCTGCGCCGTCAGGGCCAGGAATGACGCCCTGCAGATAGTTAGTGATGCCGGGCGTGGTATGCGCACCGTCCGCCACTTCCTTGAAGCCCAAGGATCTCAAAATGAGATCCGACCAAAGTACTGGGTGTTCCATCAAATCGCCGGCCATTACCCTTACGCCTCCTTGGCTTTATGCTCGATCACCTGCGCCGCGCCCCACAATACGATGGTCGCCATCACCGTGGACAACCCGAGAACCAGCGGCGCGACAGGAACCTTGAGCCAAAAAATGAAAAGAAACAGCAATATACCGGTGAACGCCAGCCTGGCATAAAAACGAAAAACCAGGCTCACGATCAAGCCCTTGTGAAAGGTCAGTCCCGCGACCTGCTTCGCGTACTTGGCCATCCAATAAAAATTGAGGACAGCCATGGCCGCGCCCACGGCAAAAATCAGAGGCCATGTGGAAAGCCAACACAAAGCCAGGGCGAGTACCCCGGCCCCGATCATGGTCACCACTTGGGCTCGCAGCAGGACCCGCAATTGCGGCTGTGTGAAGCCGTCGTTGTACAGGACCTTGTCGAGGTTGAACAATAAATTATTCAGCATTGTCAGGGTCTTCTTTATCCTTTTCCGATTCTTTGCCAGGGTCGGCACCCAACTTGGCCTCGTCACCCTCTTTGACTTCCTTGAGCAGAAGCTTGGTGTCCTTGATCACGTTGTTGATTCCTGCTGCCAAACCAACGACCACCAGGGTCACCAGAATCCAGGGCTTTTTCTCCATGAACAGCCCCAGCAGGTAGTACAGTCCCAGCCCAACCAATAGGCCGCTGAGCAGGTGCAGGCCGATGACCGCGGCAGTGGCCAGGGCCTTCCTGTATTCCTTGTCCAGCCCAAGCCGGAAATCTTTAAAGAACTTCAAAGGATTTCAATGTGATGTTCACGCAATCACTTCGTTCAATAGTTCACAAGTGGGGCTTCACTAGCACACCCCAAGCAGGCAAGTCAACGCACTGCCCGCGCCTTTTCCTCAAGAAAACGCTTTGAATTATGTAGTACAATTGTGATGGAATTCCTTGACCAGGCAGGTGAAAAATCCCCATCAGATATCCTGCCCACGCAAGGGTAGCGTTCCATCCGGCTTGGGTCTACTATGGTCCTGAACAAGCTGCAAGACCTCAATTCAAGATACTGCCAACTCTTTAACTTTCCAGGATAAATATACGATGACGTCTCCTCGCCCCCTAGGGAGCCAGTGCTTACGCGCCGTGCTCGACCCCTCGGACATAGGATTCAAAACCAGCCATCAGGCTCCGCCGGATTCAGGCAGCCTGCCGCCGCAACCCCGCGCCTTGCAAGCCTTGGAGTTGAGCCTGCATATCAGGGACAAGGGGTATAATGTCTACTTGGCGGGCGGCCACAACATGGGCCGCAAGCACTTGCTCCTCAATTTCCTTTTGCCCCACGCGGAAAAGGCCGAGACCCCGCCCGACCTGATTTACGTGAACAACTTCCAGGACGCGGACAAGCCGCTGCTAATGGAAATTCCACCTGGCAAGGGAAGGCTGCTGAAAAAAGACCTGCATGGAGCCATCGCCAAGATGCGTAAGGAGCTGCCCGCCATGTTCGAAAGCGACGCCAACGTGAAAAAGCGTCGCGGGCTCATGGATACCTTTGAGGCCTCCAGGGAGCAGCTCATGGCCAAGATGGAAGGGGAGGCGGCCGAACAGGGGTTCAACCTGGACCTGGACGCCCAGGGCTCCATGACCCTCTACCCATTGGTGGAAGGCAAGATCATCAGCGAAGACGAATATGAGCGGCTCGACCCGGCCCTGCGCAAGGACCTCAAAGTAAAGGGTGACGACCTCCTGGAATCCATTTCCGGTGTCATGCGCCAAATCAACAAGGCCGAGGAAGGGCTGCGCGAGGATGAGCAGAACCTGGACCGGCAAATCGTAAGACAATCACAACGCAACCATCTGGACAATCTTATCCGCCGCTTCAGCCGATCCTGCAAGTGCGATCAGCTCAAAGCCTTTTTCAAGAACCTGAAAAAGGACATGCTCGACAACATCGATCACTTCATTCCCAAGGATCCGGTACTCACTCAAGTGGCGCCGGGCGAAGGGTTGCAGATTCCCGAGGAAAACCATTTCCTGCGCTACGAAATCAACGTGTTCGTGGACAACACGGATGCCAAGGGCGCTCCTCTTATTGTGGAGGACAATCCCACGACCGCCAACCTCCTGGGCTGCATTGAACGTGAATCCGAATTGGGCGCGCTGGTCACCGACTTCACCCTGATCAAGGCCGGATCCCTGCACAAGGCCAACGGCGGTTTCCTGATCATGCGCGTGGAAGACATCATGCAGCACAGTTCTGCGTGGGAAGGATTACTGCGGGCCATGCGCTCGGGAAGGGCCCGCATCGAGGAGTCCATGGAGGGCCAGGACCAGGCCCGGACAAAAACCATAGAACCGCAAGCTGTTCCCATGAACGTCAAGGTACTGCTCATTGGTACGGATGAAACCTATGAGCTGCTTTTGGACCATGAAGACAGGTTTCCCAAGCTGTTCAAGATCAAGGCCCACCTCCAGGACTCCGTGGACCGCAATGAGGTTTCCATTGCGGCGTATGCAGGCGAGTTGGCGCGCATGATCCGCGAGGCAGGGTTGTTGCCTTTTGACCGGACTGCCATGGCAGCCTTGGTCGACCATGGCTCGCGCATGGCCGGTGACCAGGAAAAGCTGTCCCTGAGAATGCCCAGGCTGCGGGAACTGGTGGTGGAGGCCTCTGCAATGGCAACCATGGAGCGCCGCAAGCACGTGGACGCCGAGTTCCTGCGCGGGGCAGTGCAGGCCCGCAACTACCGGGCCAATCTCTATGAAGATGAGTTCATGGAGGAGTATGACCGGGAGCTGATCAAGGTGGCCACCAGGGGAGAGTCCGTGGGCCGGGTCAACGGCTTGTCAGTGACTTGGTTCGGCGATTACGAATTCGGTTTGCCGCACCAGATCGCTTGCACAGTGGGAGTGGGCAGGAGCGGTATTGTGGACCTGGAACGCGAGGCTGAGTTGGGTGGCCCCATCCACACCAAGGCCATGATGATCCTCAAGAGTTTTCTCTTGGGCATGTTTGCCCAGGAAAAGCCCCTGGTGCTCTCGGGCAGCCTATGCTTTGAGCAGAGTTACGCCCAGGTGGAAGGGGACTCGGCTTCGGGCGCGGAATTGGCTGCACTGCTCTCGGCCCTGTCCGGTGCGCCCATCCGCCACTGCCTGGCATTCACGGGCGCGGTCAACCAGTCCGGCCACATCATGGCCGTGGGCGGGGTGACCCGCAAGGTGGAAGGCTTTTTCGAGGTCTGCCGCAGGCGAGGCCTCACCGGCGAGCAAGGCGTGCTCATTCCCGCGGACAATGTGCGCCACCTCATGCTCAAGCAGGAAGTCGTGGACGCGGTGGATGCCGGTCAATTCGCGGTATACCCCGTGACGACCATCCAAGAGGCCCTTATTCTATTGACCAACCAAGATCCGGGTGATCGAAGGAAAGACGGCTCTTTTACCCAGGGAAGTCTGTTCCAGGCCGTGGACCAGAGGCTCGTTCAGCTTGCCGCGGCCGCGAAACAACACGATCCCGGCAACGGCGGATAAAGAGAACCCCAAGGATTCTCGCCCTGCCCTGGAGTATGTTTCCCGAATCCAAGCGAAGGGGCCTTTGACAATTGGGTCCGCTTTCAGCAATGTGGCGTGAATAGGGGGTATCCCTATTATCAAGAGCGGGAAAAGAGCCGTAAAAAGTGGGGAAAGAAACGAAAAGAGTTGGGATGACGCACTATGTCGAAAACTTGGCTCAGCACAAAATATCAAGATTTCGCCAGGGATGTGTTCCGGGACTTTTGCTTGGCGGGACAGGGCCTGGAAGCCCAATTCCAGGAGTTTTCCCTCAAGGGGAAAATCGACTTTTCGGTCATCCGCGACCTCATGGGCGAGGAGACCAACAAGGGTTTGTTGTGGCGGCTCAAGGACACGGCCCACCACCTGTTCCGCATCAATTCGGACAACGATGTCATGGGCAGGCTCTTGGACTGGAGCCTGGGCTACATTTTCCACGAGACCATGAAACTCAAGGAAAACGCCTACCAGGTGGAAAACTATTCCACCCTGCTCCAGGAAAACCACTTTGCCGACCTGCCCGAGCCAACGCGTTCCTTTTCCCGTGAGCTGTCTCCGGTGTTGGAGCAGACGCGCGAGTCCATTGAGCGGGAGATCTCCCGGATCAGGTTCATCATGGACCACTGCCGCGCCATGTTCCCTTTGTACTATGCCCGCCACCGGGAAAACCCACTGTTCGCCCGGTTTCTTTTCGACCAGAATGAGCTGGTGCGGGAGGTATTCCAGGAATCATACGCGGAGCTCATCAGCATAATTTACAACCACGCCCCGGAAGAAATGTATATCCTGGCCGCGCAAAGCTTGCGCCGGGGCGGTTGGCTGGCCGAAGCGTCCACGGCCCTGGACCAGGCGCTGGCCATACGTCCTGACAGCCCGGAAGCGCGCATGGAACGTGAACTCCTTGACCTGGCTTCCAATATCCTTTCCGGTAAAAAAGGGCCTCGATCTTGACCACTCCCGCTTCACTCCGCTTATTCCCAAGGCCAAACCCATGCTGCTGAACATGGTTTCCTCCTGGCTCAAGAGCGCCTACGCCAAGCTGCTGATTATCATCTCCCTGCTGCTCTTGGGCTCCTCCCTGGGGTTCTATTTCCTGGAGCTGAGGCCCAGCGGTGAAGACAATCCGTTCAGCGCCTTGTACTGGGCCGTGGTCACGTTGACCACTGTGGGGTACGGGGATTATGCGCCGGTGACCTTGGCCGGGCGCGTGCTGGGCATTCTCGTGATGCTTTCGGGCATCGGCCTGGTCTCCACCTTGTCAGGCAACTTGGCCTCACTCCTGGTGGACCGGCGGGTACGCAAACGCAAGGGGTTACTCCACGTGAAACTGCATGGACACATCATGGTCCTGGGCTGGAACGTCTCGGCCATTAAACTGGTGGAAACGCTGCTCCAGGCCAAGGGGCTGGACAACAGGGAACTGGTCCTGGTCAACGAGCTTCCGGCCGATGACCGGGATGAGCTGGCCTGCAAGCTGGAATTGGGTGACAGGCTGCATTTCGTGTTCGGCAACCCGGCCAACAAGAACGTGCTGCTCCGCGCCAGCCCGGATTCAGCCAATTTAGTGTACATCCTGGGCGATTCCAATATGGACCCCAAGGAAGCGGACCAGCAGGCCATCAACACGGCGCTCACCCTGCGCAACCTCGCGCCCAAGGCCATTGTCTACGGTGAAGCCATGCT
>QZKZ01000188.1 GCA_004796465.1 Desulfovibrio sp. | reverse complement strand
GTCTTGGGCAGTTAGCTCAGAACCTTGCTGTATGCTGCCTGGCGCGGCAATAATCACCAAACGGTCGGCCAGCAGGGGGTCACAGTTCAGTTCCTCATGTTCGTGGGCCATGCCCGCCACTCCGAACATCACTTGCCCGGAGAGCACTTGGTTGAACACGTCCCTGGAATCGCCCACCTTCATGGAGATGTGCACCTCGGGATGCTCCTGAAGAAAACAAGCCATAATCCTGGGCAGGAGGTAATGGGCGGGAATAGTGCTGGCGCCCACCACAAGCGGTCCGGCAACGTGGTCCCGCATGAAGTCGATGCTCGCTTTGGTCCGCTCCAAAGTGGAAAAGGCCTTGGTCACCCCTTGGTAGAGTTCATCCCCTGAAGGCGTGGGCAAAACCTCTCGCCCCAAACGGTCAAAGAGCGTGACGCCCAATTCCTTTTCCAGGGCCGCAACATGGGCGCTGATGGTCGGTTGGGACAAGCCCAGAGCCAACCCGGCCTTGGAAAACCCCCGCAGCTCATACACCTTGCAAAACGCTTCGAGTCGTCGAAAATCCATATTCCCTATCCCTTGTATTACCCCTATCGATAGGTAAGACGCAAAAAAAAGGCAAGCCCTGAGGCCTGCCTTTATTGGTAAGGATTTGCAGGGGGTGGAGCTTACGCGTCCTCTCCCTCTTTCTTGGGTTCTTCAGCGGCTTCCTCGGCCGGAGCTTCCTCGGCAGGAGCTTCCTCAGCAGGAGCCTCTTCAGCCGGGGCTTCCTCGGTGGCGGGCTCCTCAGCGGGGGCCTCTTCAGCCGGAGCTTCCTCGGCTGCAGGTTCTTCAGCCGGGGCTTCCTCTGCCGGAGTTTCTTCGGCAGGAGTTTCTTCAGCCGCCTTCTTGGCCTTGGTCTTTTTCTTGGCCGGAGCTTCCTTGGCTGCTTCCGCCTTGGGCTTACTCTCCTTGGCCTCGGGCTCGTCTTCGTCGTGCACGCCGCGGGTGAACTCGATGATCGCCAGGGGAGCGCAATCACCGGGCCGGGGCAGGCCGAGCTTGACCACGCGGGTATACCCGCCTTTCACGCCCACGAACCTGGGGCCGATCTCGTCGAAGAGCTTCTTGACCAGGGCGTGGTTCTCCAGGACCTTGTAGGCTTGGCGCCTGGCGTGGAGATCGTTGCGCAGGGCCAGGGTGATGAGCCTGTCCACGACCTTGCGCAACTCCTTGGCCTTGGCCTCGGTGGTGCGAATCTTTCCGTAAGTGAGCAGGGACCTGGACAGATTGCGGAACAAGGACTTCCTGTGTTCCCAAGTCCTGCCCAGACGTTTTCCGGATTTCCTATGCCTCATTGTGCTCTTTCCTCTTCAGCCATTCCTGATAGCTCTGGTCAAAACCCTCCAGCTTCATGCCAAATTCCAGGCCCATCTCATTGAGCACGCGCCGGATTTCATCCAACGACTTGCGGCCGAAGTTTTTCGTCTTGAGCATGTCACTTTCGGTCTTTTGCACCAGCTCTCCCACCATGGAGATGTTGGCGCTCTTGAGACAATTGGTGGCCCTCACCGAGAGCTCCAATTCGTCGATGCCCTTGAACAGATTCGGGTTGACGTCCTTGCCCGAGGAAGAACTGGAACGCTCGTCCTCGGAGACTTTTTCATCAAAGTTGATGAACACGCTGAGCTGATCCTTGAGGATCTTGGCGCTGTAGGCAATGGCGTCCTCGGGAGCCACGGAGCCGTCAGTCCAGACCTCGAGAATAAGCTTGTCATAATTGGTCATCTGGCCGACACGAGCCTGCTCCACGGAGTAGGCTACCTTGCGTACGGGCGAGAAGCTGGCGTCAACGGCTATGAGGCCGATCTCCTCGGACAGGCCTTCGTGCATCTCGGCCGGTACGTAGCCCTTGCCCATGCGCACTTCCAGGCTCACCGTGAAGTCGATGTCCTCGGTGAGCGTGGCGATGTGCTGCTCGGGATTGAGCACGGCCACATTCTGGTTTTCCTTGATGGACGCTGCAGTGACCGCGCCCTTGTTGTTGACGGATAAGGTCAGGTGCTGGGGCTCGTCCGTATTCATGGCGAACCGCACCTGCTTGATGTTGAGGATGATGTCCGTCACGTCCTCAATAACGCTGGGGATGGTCGTGAACTCATGCTGGATGGACTCGACTTTCACGGCGACAACGCCGGCGCCCTGCAGGGAAGAAAGAAGCACCCTGCGCAGGGAGTTGCCGATCGTGGTGCCGAAGCCGCGCTCCAGGGGTTCGCAAACGAACTTGCCGTAATCGGTCAAGCCTTCCTTGCTGTCCCGCACCATCTGTTCCGGACGGACCAACTCTTGCCAGTTGCGCGTGTTGATCTGCCGGTCGCCTTGCTTGATGATCATGCTCGGTAAACGCTCCTACTTGGAGTACAACTCAACAATGAGCTGCTCATTGATCGGGAATTGGATGTCTTCCCGGGCGGGCATGGCCTTGACCGTGCCCTTGAACGTGGGTCCGTCCACCTCGAGCCATTCCGGACAGCCCCGGCGCGCAATGACCTCTTGGGCCTCCATGATCACGGGGATTTTGCGGCTTTCCTCGCGAACTTCAACGGCATCACCCTCACGAACCTGCAGGGAGGGGATGTTGACGCGGCGGCCATTCAAGGTGAACACGCCGTGGCGGACCAACTGGCGAGCCTGATCCCGGGAATTGGCGAATCCCAGGCGATAAATCACATTGTCCAGCCTGCGCTCCAAGAGGATGAGCAGGTTGGCGCCGGTGACGCCTTTGGACAAGTCGGCCTTCTTGAAGTAATTGCGAAACTGGCGTTCCAGGATGCCGTACATGCGGCGCACTTTCTGCTTTTCCCGGAGCTGGATCGCGTAGTCGCTCATCTTTTTTCTCAACCGGCCTTGTTGGCCGGGAGAATAGGGGCGACGGTCATAGGCGCACTTGTCGGTGAAACACCGGTCGCCTTTGAGGAACAGTTTTTGGCCCTCGCGCCGACAGAGTCGGCATTTGGCCTCTTTATACCGTGCCAAGGTCGAAACCTCCTTGAAATCCCGTTACACCCTGCGCCGCTTGGGCGGCCGGCAACCATTGTGGGGAATGGGGGTGACATCGCGAATGTAGGTTACGGAGAACCCGGCATTGCTGATGGCCCGCATGGCGGCCTCACGGCCGGAACCCGGGCCGCGCACCAAAATGCCAACGGTGCGCATGCCGTGATCCTGGGCCCTGCGCGCGGCATTTTCCGCGGCGATCTGGGCGGCAAAAGGCGTGGACTTGCGAGAGCCCTTGAAGCCGGTGCCGCCTGAACTGGCCCAACTCACCACGTTCCCCTTGGGGTCGGTAAAGGTGATGATGGTGTTGTTAAAGGTGGCGCGAATGTGCGCCACACCTACGGGAATATTCTTCTTTTCCCTTTTCTTTCCACTACGCTTGGGTCTGGCCATGTGCTAAGCCTCTTACTTGTCGTTAGCGTCCGCGTATGCGGGCTACTTCTTTTTCTTGCCCACCACGGAACGGCGGGGGCCCTTGCGGGTACGGGCGTTGGTGTGCGTCCGTTGGCCGCGCACGGGAAGGCCCCGGCGATGCCGAAGACCCCTGTAGCACCCGATGTCCATGAGCCGCTTGATGTTGGCCGTGACCTCCCGCCTGAGATCACCTTCCACCTTGTGGTTGGTTTCGATCTCCTTGCGGATGGCGTTGGTCTCTTCCGCGGTCAGGTCGTCGGTGGACTTGGTCCAATCAACGCCTGTGGCGTCGAGGATGACCATGGCCGTGGTGCGGCCGATGCCGTAAATGTAGGTGAGCGCGATGTCCAGCCTTTTGGCCTTGGGCAGCTCGACTCCTGCGATTCTCGCCACTTTCGCTCTCCTTATCCTTGGCGCTGCTTGTGCCTAGGGTTTTCACAGATCACCCGGAGCACGCCGTGGCGGCGGATGATCTTGCACTTGGCGCACATTTTCTTGACCGAAGGTCTGACTTTCATGACGCACTCCAAAAGTAATACTGCAATTTCTACAACTAATTAAACAAACTAACGCCGACTCAAAACCAGGGGCCCGTCATGGGTCACGGCCACGCTGTGTTCGAAGTGGGCCGACAGACTGCGGTCCTTGGTGATCGCGGTCCAGTTGTCGGACAAAATCTCCACCTCGGCGGAGCCGATGGCGACCATGGGTTCGATGGCCAGGACCATGCCGGGTTTGAGGGGGACACCGGCCAAGCCCTTGGGTACGAAGTTGGGCACCTCGGGTTTTTCGTGCAGCTTCCTGCCGATACCGTGGCCCACGAAACGCTTGACCACTTGGTATCCGGCCTGCTCCACGCATTCCTGCACAGCCGCGGAAATGTCGTAGAGCTGATTGCCTGCCCGCGCCTTGGAAACGCCCCGCTTCAACGACTCCTCGGTCACGCGCAGCAGCCGCTGGACCTCGGGGTCAATGTCGCCCACAGGGAAGGTGCGGGCCGAATCTCCGTGAAAGCCCTCGTAGACAACGCCCATGTCAAAGCTGACAATGTCGCCGTCTCTGAGTTCGCGATCCGACGGAAATCCGTGCACAATTTCTTCATTCACAGAACAACACAGGGCAAAAGGGAAACCGTTGTATCCCAAAAACGCAGGGGCCACGTCATACTTGCGGCAAATGTCCTGCGCCCTGTTTTCAAACTCCATGGTCCTCACGCCCGGGGCGACCATGTCGCCGAGTGCGTCGAGGATTTCAGCCACGATCCGGTTGGCTTCCCGGAGCAGGCCGATCTCCTTCTCATTCTTGAGAAAGATCCCGCGAAACTTCTTCAACCTAACGCCTGCCCTTGATTTTCCCCTTTGACATCAAACCCTCGTACTGACGGGAGATGAGATAGGACTCGATCTGACCCATGAAATCCATGGACACGCCCACCACGATGAGCAGGCCCGTGCCGCCGAAATAAAAGGGCACGTCCATGTACTTGATGAGCAGCATGGGCAAGACGCAGATGGCGGATATGTACAACGAACCCCACAAGGTAATGCGTGTGAGCACGCGGTCAATATGCTCCTTGGTCCGAATGCCGGGACGAATGCCGGGAATGAACCCGCCTTGGCGCTTCAGGTTCTCGGAGATGTCCTTGGGGTCGAAAATAATTGCCGTGTAAAAGAAACAAAAGAACATGATCAGCGCGACGAACAGCCCCATGTACAAATACGTGGACGGTCCCAACCACGCGGAGATGTCCTGCAGCCAGGGCACGTCCGAGAACTGGGCGATGGTGGCCGGAAACATGAGGATGGACGAGGCGAAAATGGGCGGGATAACGCCTGCCGTGTTCACGCGAAGGGGCAGGTGCGTGGTCTGGCCGCCCATCATTTTCCGGCCCATCATGCGCTTGGCGTATTGGATGGGTATTCGGCGCTGGCCGCGTTCCATGAACACAATAAAGGCCAACACAGCGAGGATCACCGCCACCACAAGCACTGCGCCGAACACGGAGAGCTGCTTGCCAGGGCCGATGATGTGAAAAAAGTTCAGGGTGGCGCGGGGGAGATTGGCGATAATGCCCGCGAAGATGATCAGGGAGATGCCGTTGCCAATGCCCTTTTCCGTCATCTGCTCGCCGATCCACATGAGAAAGATCGTGCCTGCGGTGAGCGTGATCACGGTGGTGATGATCATGCCGAAGTTGG
>QZKZ01000434.1 GCA_004796465.1 Desulfovibrio sp. | reverse complement strand
GTAAGGAGGCATAATGCAAAGAGGAAAAGAGGGCTTCACGCTTATTGAGTTGATACTGGTAATGGTCATTATCGGTGTCATTGGAGGCCTGGGAGCAATTGCCCTGTCTAATATTGTGGAAGGGTATTCATTGGCGGTAGAGGGGACAGAGCTCTCACAAAAAGGGCAACTGGCGCTCACCAAGTTTTCTGTAGAACTTGCTCCAGTTAACTCGACTGGTATTAACGCTTTTACAAGTGCTGGAGTTGCCTTTACCGCTGATTACGGGAATGCAACTCTCTCAGATGTTGAAACACATGCAATATCCTATGATAGTGCGAATGGTTTGTTACTGTATGACGCACATACGCTCATAGATATGGTACAAGGTGCTACGTTTTCTTACTACCAGTCCGATGGAACAACAGTGGCAACTGCAGCTGAAGATATTCGTATTCTGCAGCTCGAGCTGATTTTGGGGAGTAGTGACGTGTCGAGTAAGACATTCACTGCCCGCGTGGCACCTGTTGACTTGTTTGACTAAAAAGCTTCGCAAAGAGAAAAGTGAGGTTATCATGAAAAATAAATCAAGTGTTACCGCCACGGCAGTCTGTGAGGCGTCCAGGCCCAGGCGTAAAGGTCAGTCTGGCTCTGGGTTAGTGTATATCATAATTCTTATCTCCATTGTTTCGGCCCTAACTGCTGGCGTTTTGTCCTTGTCCACCTCCCAGCGCCAAACCGAACTGACCCACAACAACCGCAACCGCGCGGTTTACCTTGCCGAGGCAGGTCTCAATTTCGTGCACATGCAGCTTGCTGCTGGAATTGCTCCCTCAACCATGGTCGGGAATACGTATGATTTGGGTAGTGATAGAGGAAAATTCAGGATTGAGTCCATTACAGGCGACATTGATAGCGGATATGTGGTGGGTGTTCTGGGCATAGCCAACGAAGGCGAAAGCTGGGAGGCGAATTATCGTATCAGTGGTCCGCCCATGTTGGTGGTGTCTGGAGAAGTGGAAGACGACGGCCCGGACATCTCCTTTGACCAGGACATGGAGTATTTCGACTCTCCTGTGTCATCGAGCCCTGGGGCATTTGTGTCTAATGTTCCGAATCAGGAACTGTCCATTGGCGGGAGTATCTATAACTCTTTTGGCGCTTTGTGGTACAGGGGTGACAAGTTCAACGAGAACACGGGCGATCCGGAATCCATAGGCGGCTGTGATGGTGGGGCCTGCAATTTCTACCGTGGCTTCCGCTTGTTCTATACCATTGACATGACTGCTAGTTCCCAGGCTGACGGCTGGACCTTCACCATCATGAACGCCGCGAACAATGACACGGGCACGACGGGTGGCTGGTCTCCCTTGGGAGAGCTTATGGGCTACTCAGGTGACAGCTATGACGAGAGCGCTCGGCGTTGCGTGGACGAGCACGTTATGGACAACGGAACATTGCGCTCCTGTTGGGGTATAGTGCCGCCCAAGTTCGCCCTGGAGTATGACACGTGGTATAACGGGTGCGATAGGATGTGCCGTAGCGCCAGTTGGAACTCACGTTGCGACCGGCTTGAGACGACTTCCAGCACTGGTGAAGACCAGGTCCAATTTATGTATTGGGGCGAGGACTCGGTGAACGATATACAGCGATACTGGTACAGTTCCTGTCTCCACGGCCGGCACGAGTCCTGTGACGATAACCGCCATAACAGAGGTGGTTCTGGCGACAATCCCCGCAACATTGGTGACTCTCAATGGGACTACAGGGAGCACCTTATTGGCCGGAGCGACTTGGAGCCAGGGCTTCAGTCGCACTTTGGTTCTGGCTACACCAACTGGATCAACGAGGGCGTGTGGGCAGTACGTCAAGAAGTTGTCCGAGCGGATAACCCCGACCCCGTCACCGGCAGCTACACAATCACCTTGCGCGCGTGGATGCGCTACTGCGGCACCCATAGCGGTGGTACATGGACTGACGACCCCGGCGGTGGGTGTGACTCTGTATTAGATACTGCTTACGAGAACACGCGGCAAGGGTATAACCCAAGTAACCATAGTATTGGCGTCAAGGACTATACTCTTGAGGAGACCTTTGTATTGACCGCCTCGCAATGGAACGACATGCAAAAGTTTTATTTCGGCTGGACGGAGTCCACTGGCGGCGCTACTCAGGATGCGTACATCCGGGAGTTTCAGCTCAGCTTCATCCGCGACTACTATTTGGGATTGGACCAATACTGCAGCTTGAATGGGAACGCCAAGGGCTGCACCGTGGATGTCGATCCTGATTGGCCCGATGACATGTAGGTGTTGTAGCTACTTACGTAATCAACTCAGGGGAACATAAAAAGTTTAAGGAGCAGACAAGATGAAAAAGGGAACGACTCTTCTGGCCACGCTATTGGCCCTGCTGCTCATGGTTTTGAGTCTGGCGGCTGAGGCTGCGGCATGTATTGTAGACTCCGGTAGGAATGTTCGTGGGCAAGCAGATATCGACTCAGGCATGGATTGTCCTGGTTGCACGCCTCCCTACGGGCATAGCGGGGGAGAAGGTGAAGAAGAAAGCGGTGACGGCAATGTGATCATCTTCGAATAATTCGTGCTAAGCACCTGAAAAGACTTATGCAGCCGCCGGGCTTTGGTCCGGCGGCTGTTCTTTATATTCGAGAAACAACACCACGTGGGGTCGAGGCAGCGCCACAATCGGGATTAACAATTGACTCTTACTACAACCTGGCGTAATCCATCATCTATAGCTGATAATAATGGCATGACGTTGGCAAGCAGGAACACATCCTTGCCCGCCTCTCCAGTCGGCGGCCCCGGCAGGGAAAGCAAGGTTCTCCCATCAAGGAGTGATGCGCCATGGCCCAAATAGACGCTTTCTTCAAAATGCTGCATGAACACGGTGGCTCAGACCTCCACCTCTCCAGCGGCTCCCAGCCCGTCATTCGTTTGCGCGGCGACCTGCAACGGGTCAAATACAAGACCCTGGAGCACGAGGAACTCAAGAAGCTGCTCTACGAGATCACGCCGGAGCGCAAGATCAAGGAGTTCGAGGAAACCGGGGATGTGGACTTTGGCTACGAAGTGCCGAACATGGCCCGCTACCGCGTCAACTACTTCATGCAGAACCGGGGAATCGCCGCGGCCTTTCGTGAAATTCCCGAAAAGATCATGACCATCGAGGAGTTGGGCTTGCCCCCGATTCTGGCGCAGTTGGCCATGCTGCCCAAAGGCTTGGTCCTGGTCACGGGACCCACGGGCTCGGGTAAGTCCACCACCCTGGCCGCGATCATTGATTACGCCAACAAGATGCGCAAGGAGCACATCGTCACCATTGAGGACCCCATTGAATTCGTGCACCAGAACCAGAGTTGCCTGATCAACCAGCGAGAGGTGGGGCGCGATACCTTGACCTTCAAGGCGGCCCTGCGCGGGGCCTTGCGCGAAGACCCGGACATCATCCTGGTCGGTGAAATGCGTGACTTGGAGACCGTGGAGTTGGCCCTGGAAGCGGCTGAAACCGGTCACCTCGTCTTTTCCACCTTGCACACCATTTCCGCACCAAAAACCATTGACCGTATCATTGAAATCTTTCCCGGTGAGCTGCAAGGCCAGATCCGCAGCTCCTTGTCCGAATCCTTGCGCGCCGTTGTTTCGCAGACCCTGTTTAAACGCATCGATGTCAAGGGCCGGGTCGCGGTCTTGGAATTGCTCTTGGGCATTCCCTCGGTGCGCAACCTGATCCGCGAAAGTAAGACCTACCAAATCAACTCTGTCATCGAAACGAGCAAAAAGCGCGGCATGCAGACCTTGGACGACGAAATCATGAAATTGGTCGAGGCCAATGTCATTGATCCCAACGAGGCCTACAACAAGAGTGTGAACAAAAAGCGCTTCCGTCCTTTCATGACCGAAGCGCCCGAAGACTTCACCGACGATGAGTAGACCATGCTCAGAGCCCAACTCGATCATATCATTTCCCAGGTGCTGGACATTGCGCCCGAGACCTCGGACATCTTGTTCGTTCCGGGCAAGACTCTCCAAGCCGAGGTCTACGGCCTGCTCACGGATGTGAAGCTCAATCCCGACCTTGGCCCTTTGCTGCCCTTCCAGACCGAGGCCGTGGCCCTGTGCCTCATGGGCCAGAACATGCGGGTCTACCG